>JBBRGL010000124.1:0-7650 GCA_038240675.1 Peptostreptococcales bacterium | reverse complement strand
GGATGGTTCAACTGGCACTCTATGCGGTATGAATAGTCGAGAAACTTACTTTTGACACGCTATTCAACTATTTAGTTAAATTTAAAGGAGGTCCACATGATTCAGACCGACAACTACAACATGATCTTCAAGCGCAAATCTATTCGAAAATACAAAGCCGAAGGCCTTTCACCTGAACAGCTAAAAGACATTGAAACCTTTTTAGCCACCATTGACCCTTTGTATCCCGACATTAAAATCGAGCTTAAATTGGTAGATGCGAGTGAAATCAATAATTTATTGCCGATCAAAGCGCCTCATTACCTTGTGGTTTCCTCAGAAAATAAAGAAGGTCATTTCGTGAATATCGGCTACATTCTACAGAAGCTTGATTTATTTTTGTCAGCAAACGGTATCGGTGGCTGTTATGTCGGGATGGCAAAACCCTCTAAGTCATTAGACACCCTCCTTCTGCACCCCTTCATCATCGCTTATGCCTTTGGGATGCCCGACGAACCCCTTCACCGCCAAAACCTTGAAGAGTTCAAAAGAAAAACCCTCTCTGAAATCTCAAGCAGTTCACTTCACAGCGATCTTTTAGAAGTCGCCAGATTAGCACCTTCTGCTACCAATAGTCAACCTTGGTCCTTTGTCTCGACCCAAAGTGAAGTCCACATCTACCGCATCAAGCGCAATGTTATATCCGCCATGGTCTATGACAAAATGAATCAAATAGACATGGGCATTGTTCTGAGACATATGACAGAGTACCTGATCCACAACAACTTTGACTTTACCCTTACAAATTCGACAGACCTCAGCGTTACAGAACAAAAGGGTTGTCTTTATTTGACAACCCTCACATTAACCCTTTAGACACTCCATTCAATTATTTTGACAAGGTTATGGTATAACTGGCCTCGTAAGTCTCAAATCCTTTAAGCACCATTGTGCCTTCTTTTTCTGAAAGGTTTCCTGTGGCATCTTCATAGTCCGCAGTCCCTTGCCAAGGCTCAATGCAAACAAAAGGTGCAAGTGGTGACCAAATACCCAAAGCCGGAAAAATTTGAATGTCCACTTTCAAATCCATTTTAAAACCAGGGTCTATGAGTTTGATCCATTTGGATTTCAAGCCATGAAAAATCAGTGCGTCATTTTCGAAAAGTGCCGAAGTGAGTTCTAATCTGCGGCCCTCAAGACTAATGGGCGCACTTTTTCTTTTCAGCAGACCTGTATCTAGATCGATTAAAGTCGTCTTTAGATCCTCTTCCTCAGCTTCAAATTCAAGAAAACACGCTCTCTGTCCATAATCCGTGAAAAATGCGGGATGCCCACCCACACTAAAAATCATATCCTCCACGTTGGCATTCAGAACATCATAGGTCACTTTCAAAGAATCTTCTAAAAGTTGATAATGAATTCTAAAGGCAAAATCATATGGGTAAACTTTGCGGGTTTCTGGTGTGGACACGATTTCAAAAGAAACTCTGTCATGGGATACATGGATGCAACTAAAATTCATTTCCCGAGCAAAACCATGGCGCCCCATGGAATACGTTTCTCCTTCATGGCTATACCGTCCCTCTTTTGACGCACCCACAAAAGGAAAAAGAACAGGTGAGCGCTTAGCCCAAAACTTTGGGTTGCCGTCCCACAGGCGCTCTTCTTTATTCTTCTTATCATAAAGACGGGTCATCTCCGCCCCTAGATTTACAAACTCTACATAAAGTGCGTCATTTTCGATGCAGTACATAAACCCTCGCTTTCAATCATCCAGCGTTACTCTGCGATTGCAACTTCCAAAGCAATGCGCATCATATCAGTGAAAGTCGCTTGTCGTTCTTCTGGTGTAGTCATTTCGCCAGTGAGGATATGATCAGAAACGGTCATAATCGCAAGGGCCTTAACGCCAAATTTTGCAGCAGTTGTATAAAGTTCTGCTGTCTCCATTTCAACTGCCATAATTCCATGTTGAGCCAACTGTTTTAAATCCGTTGCGCCGTCATCATAAAAAAGGTCGCTGGTCAAAACGCCGCCCACTTGTAAGGGCATTCCGAGGCTTTTACCAATTTCGTAGGCCTTTTGAAGAAGTTCAAAATTTGCAGTTGGTGCAAAATCCATATTAGGGAAACGGCGTTTGTTGACGCCCGATGTGGTCGAAGCACTCATTGCAAGCACTGTGTCCCGAAGCTTGACCTCCTCCATCATAGAGCCGCAGCTTCCGACACGAATCAGTTTTTTAGCGCCGTAGACCTGAATCAGCTCATGGATATAGATGGAGATAGACGGAATTCCCATACCTGTACCTTGAACAGATACTTTCTTCCCTTTATAAGTCCCTGTGTACCCAAGCATGCCTCGAACGTCATTGTGACATACCGCATTTTCAAGAAAGGTTTCAGCTATAAATTTTGCTCTCAATGGATCCCCTGGCAGAAGTACCACCTCTGCAATAAGTCCATCTGGTGCCATAATATGATAATGCTTTGACATAATAATTATCCTCCTTTATGAAATGCGCTTTAATCCATAAAATACCCATCGGTTTTTGAGTGATGTGTATTCGAAAATGTCCTGAAATACTACAGCATTCGTATGGCATAGTGATCAGTTGGGGAGTTCGGCGCTTCGCGTGGGGCAGTTGTGGGACGGTTGTATGGGAGTGATTGTTTTGGGGTCGAGACCCGTTTAGGTCACTTTACGCTCATGATTTGAGTGTTGCATTTAGTGTATGATGCTGATTGCTTAAGACCGAAAGTCGATACTGAAATCTTGATTTGAGTGTCAAAAGTAAGTTTCTCGATTATTCATACTGCATATAGTTCCAGTTGAACAATCCGGAACTATATGCAGTATGAACAAGATCAACTACGGACTTTTGACACCCTAATCAATCTGCTATTCAGAAGACAGAATCCCTTGCGTTGCAAGAGGACATTATCGCTTATCGTTCAGAATCCATAAAATACCCATCGGTTTTTGAGTCAAAGTTATTCTTCTCATTCTAACCGATGGGATGGCTTATGTCTTTGTTGATTTACCACAAGAAAAAGGCATTGAGACAGTTATTAAACGGCTTCAATGTTGTTGTCTTCAAAATAGTGTTTGTAATCCATGTCACTTCCCATGACATGGGACAGAATCCACTTGCCAATAAACCGCACCAAATCTTTAAGGAATCCCTCTTGATTCATGTCCAAGGATTCCATATTCACAGATTCAAGCTTGTCCATAATTTCCTTGTGTTCCTTCTGCTGCAAATCTAATTTAGGATAGTTATAGTGTTCAAGCATTATTTCTTCATCTCTAAAATGAGACCGTGTATACTCGGTCAAAGATTCAATCTGCTCAATGATGTCATCATAAACATCGCTTTCTTTCACGTCTGCCATCAGCTGCATGGTGTTTTCAGCAATTTTCAAAAGTTTTTTGTGTTGATCATCAATTCTTTTCACATTTACAGAATACTCATCACGCCATTCAAACATAAAAACCTCCACGTTAATTGAATTATGCCCCTTTAAACTGCGTCATACAAAACACCTTTCGGTTATTCTATACCACTGTTCATACACTTCGAATCATTTAGTGTTTATTTGTTAAAGCGATTCCAAAACAAGTCCAACAGGACAATGATCTGATCCTGTAATCTCAGGATGGATCACTGCATCCTTTATTTTGCCCTTGAGGGCTTGGGAAACGACAAAATAATCGATCCTCCATCCCACGTTATTGGCGCGGGCATTGGAACGGTAGGACCACCATGTATACGCATTCTCAAGGGTCGGGTACAGCGCCCTAAAGGTATCCACAAAACCCGCCTCTAAAAGATCCGTCATCTTGCCTCTCTCCTCGTCCGTGAAGCCTGGACTCCGGCGATTGGTCTTTGGATTTCTAAGGTCAATTTCTTTATGAGCAACGTTTAGGTCTCCACAGAGGATAAGTGGCTTCTTCTGAGAAAGCCCAGAGCAATAAGCCTTAAAAGCATCCTCCCAATCCATGCGGTCATCAAGGCGAAGGAGCTCATCCTTGGCATTAGGGGTGTAAACAGTCATCACATAGAAGTTCTCATATTCCAAAGTGATGACCCGACCTTCCTGATCATGCTCCTCTATGCCAAGTCCATAGGAGACTTCAAGAGGCTCATGCTTAGTGAAAATAGCCGTTCCCGAATACCCTTTCTTGACGGCGTAGTTCCAGTACTGAAAATACCCCTCCAAATCCAGCTCAATTTGCCCCGCCTGAAGCTTGGTTTCCTGCAGACAGAAAAAATCGGCATCGATAGACTTGAAAAAATCTAAAAATCCCTTTTGAACACAGGCCCGAATACCATTCACATTCCAAGAAATCAGTTTCATTATGCCTCCTCTAAACATTAAAAGACAACCCCTTTTACACCTAAAAGCATTTGGATTGTTCCTTCATCATACTATAGGAATAGAATGCTTGGCTACAAGCATTTTGTGCTAAAGAATACGTTACTAGAACCTGTGATTAGGGTGAAGTATGCGACTGATACTCTTTGAAGCCCTATTTGATTAGGTGTCAAAAGTCCGAAGTCGATCTTATTCATACTGCATATAGTTCCGGAATGTTCAACTGGAACTATATGCAGTATGAATAATCGAGAAACTTACTTTTGACACTCTAATCATATTTAAATATTTATCAGAATATTCTAAATATATTGACAACACCTGTGCTCTGAGAGATAATGTATTCATAGTTGTAAACGAGAGCATTTAAATATGAATCATTACGATTGTCGAAATTATTGTTTTTTATCGACACAGCCTTTACATATAAACGTTTTAAAGCGTTTTGTTGTCTAAAAACGCAGCATTTGCAAATTATTTATTATTCATTAAAAGAGTTTTAGATATGATATATGTTCACATTTAAAAAACAACCTTTGACCATTAGTTGTTTAATTCCTTCACTCTTGATTTCAAGCTACCTCTAGTCTGTATTGCGGTTTCGTAACAATTGAGGTTTTCAAACCCACCGCATTCCACACAATCAAGATAGACAGGAATTTTGCATAAGTTTATGACGGGATACGTTGCGCAACTTGCATTTCAATGCAATAATTTCTAGTCATTAGACTTCGTCTCAAAAAGTCATGTTTGATCAACGCAAAATGAAGGAGGGCTTATGAGTCAGAAAAAAGAACAATGGGGCAGTCGCTGGGGATTTATAGCCGCGGCACTGGGTATGGCAATCGGAACAGGCAACATCTGGCGTTTTCCAAGGGAAGTCGCTCAGAACGGTGGGGGACCCTTCCTTATCGCATGGACAGTTGCTATGCTGATTTGGGCAGTGCCTATACTGGCAGCAGAGCTTGTCGTTGGTCGTAAAACACGACTTGGGACTATTGGTGCATTCAGAGATTACGTGGGCAAGAAGTTTACATGGATGGGCACATGGGTAGGTTTAGTCTGTATTTTGATCATGTGTTACTACTCCGTCGTCACGGGTTGGTGTATGAAGTACCTCACGTTGGCAGTCAGTGGCGCCTTCTCCCCCGGCATTACTACCGAACAAACACAAGCTATATGGGATAATTTTTCTAACTCAGCCATTCAACCTATTATTTTTCATGCCGTCGCTATCGGATTAGCTGGCATAATCGTCATCGCTGGCATCAAAAAAGGCATTGAAGTTGCCTGTAAAATAATGATACCAGCACTATTCTTGATGCTAGTCGGCTGCGCTGTCTACGTCAGCTTTTTACCTGGAGCTGCAGCAGGATACGAATTCCTCTTTAGTCCAAAGTGGGAAATGCTTTTGCAATCGAGCGTTTGGGTTGAAGCCTTTACGCAAGCCTCTTGGTCAACTGGCGCCGGTTGGGGCTTTATGGTCACCTATGCTATCTACACAAAGAGAAAAGAAGACGTTGCTGGCAATGCCATGATTATTGGTGTAGGCGATAACATAGGTGCACTCTTAGCGGGTCTCGTGGTTTTACCAGCGGTATTCGCACTCGCTCCAAACTTAGAAGTTGCTAATCAAATTGCTTTAACTGGCGGATCAGGATTAACTTTTGTTTTTATCGCACAGTTATTTGGATCAATGCCCGCCGGCGGATTTATTGCAGTATTCTTCTTTGCTGCGCTTACTTTAGCCGCTTTGACATCCCTCCTACCGATGATAGAAGTCGGCGTCGTCAACTTGATGGATATGGGTATGAACCGCAAAAATGCAGTTCTTGCCGTTCTTGCTTTTGGATTCTCAGCCGGTATACCGTCTGCGGCCAGTATGTTGTTTTTTAACAATCAAGACACTGTTACAGGCTATGCGCTTTGGATCAGCGGCATGTTCTTTGTATACGCCATCGTTAAGTATGGTGCTGAGAAAGTGCGTAAAGAAGATATCAATACCCCATGGACAGATTTTGTTATGGGCAAATGGTTCACCGTCTGCCTATACCTTGCACCCGTATTCTCTGCTTGGCTCCTATACGATACCTTCTCCGCTCTTCTTAAACAAGACAACAAGTGGCAAGTTTTTGGCACCGATTGGAGCTTCGCAACCATAACCGTCCAATTCGCCATTTACTTGATTATCGCTTTTGCCACAATGGACTACTTCAACAAAAAAATTGGTCCTGGTGTATTGCCTGAAATTGAAGAAGGAGGTTATGATAATGTCGGTTGAGGCTACGATTATGATGATTGTCATCCTTGGCGGTTATGGCTTAGGCGCGTTTTTCTTAATGAGTAAAGTGTTTAAATCACAAAATACCCGTCATTAAATAAAAGGATCATCCCAAGACTGTGAAACAGTTTAGGGGCGATTCCTTTTTATATAGCAATCTTCAAGTTCCATTCAATCAATTATTCCCGAGCTAGTGACGTGGTTTCACGGCCCTTTTGACACCCTAATCCTTTATGCATTAAACACTGTTTCCAGCGTGCACAAAATTAATTGAGGTGTGCGTTCAAGGATGTCTTCTATTAAAACACGTTCACTGATCTTATGGAAATCTTTGCCCCAAGGCCCAACATTGATACAGGCCATAGCATTGTTTTTGATCTCTTCAAAGGGGATATTATACAGTTGACCATAAAGTGGCATTTCACCGCTGATCGTCGCCTCAATCGCCGACACAGAATAAGGATCTATCGATGAATAACTCAGGTCTGAAATGCCTGTAAAATAGGCTTCTAGATCATATGTCTGGTCGTGCTTTTGAGTTGCCTCATGGCTAATGGCTTTATGAACTCTTTGAATAATTTCGGTATATTCTGGTGCATCCAAGTAACAAACGCTTGAGTAAAAAGGAGGCACTATGCCAAGAATAAGCGTCGGTTCATCGCATCCTGCAAAGTCAAACAAAGCATCTACATATTGCCTTGTCGCCTCCAAATGAGTCAATTCTCCGCGAAGCACTTTACTTTTAATAGGTGCAAACTTTTCATCAGCATACGCCTCAAATGCCTCTCCATATTGCGCTTTAAGGGACAACACCCATTGGGAATAGAGAAGCGCTTGTGGCTTCCACTGCTTATGTTCTAATTGCCTCCCCGTCTTTTGAAAAAAAAGACCCGAAGCATCATTCACCCTTTTGCCTACATCCCTCGCTACTTCAACTGCAATTTTCATAAGTTGGTTCATCACATCATCTGGTTTGCTCATTAGAGGATGAACGCTGATACAGCCAAATGCGCT
>JBBRGL010000123.1:0-7868 GCA_038240675.1 Peptostreptococcales bacterium | reverse complement strand
CGGCCTCGCCATTTACCTCATAAACATCGTCTAGTTCTTCTGTAGTGAGAATTTGTGCTGGGGGGTTTTGTACCAGGTAACGGTTGCCGTGTTTTTGGACGAGAATTTTGCCCTTCATGGGATTTTGCTCTCTGTATTCTGTCATGAACGCCTTGCAGTAAGCTTTTTTATCTGTGCTTATTTCCTCGAAACTCTCTATAAGTTGATAGTCATACACATCCTCAAGCTGCTCCACCACATAGCACGTCCCTGCGATGTGACGAATATACTCCACATCGTAGCCATCTCGAAGGCAATCTGCAATTTCGACGATTTGATGCTCGCCCATGCCATAGATCAGAAGATCCGCCTCAGAATCTACCAGTATAGAGCGTCTGATTTTATCCTGCCAGTAATCATAGTGGGCAAAACGTCTGAGACTGGCTTCAATACCACCGATGATGACTGGCACTTTTTTGTAGACCGCTCTCACCATATTGCAGTAGACAAGGGTTGCTCGATCAGGTCTATAGCCCGCTTTTCCACCAGGACTATACGCGTCATCGCTGCGCATTTTCTTTGATACGGTATAGTGATTGACCATTGAATCTATATTGCCACCAGAGATTAAAAATCCGTATTTCGGTTTTCCAAGTGCCTTGACACTGTTTGGATCTTTCCAGTCAGGCTGCGGGATAATCCCTACTTTATAGCCGGCTTTTTCAAGTACTCTGGCAACAATGGCATGTCCAAATGAAGGATGATCAACGTAGGCATCCGCCGATATCAAAACAAAATCACACTGCGTCCACCCTAATCTGTCCATATCTAATTTTGATATTGGTAAAAATTCTTTCATATTTGCTCCTTATACTTTCTTGGTGCTATCCCTAATGACCAATTCATAAGGCATTTGTATCAATTTATCTTTTGGTTCTTGACCGTTAATTTTTTTGATGATGAGACGCACAGCTATTGCTCCGATATCATATATCGGATACTTGATCGTTGTCAACTTTGGTCTATAATACCGGCTCATTTTTGAGTCATACGCTCCAGAAACCGAAATATCTTTTGGTACATTCAGGCCATTGTCCACGGCGGCATTGATTGCGCCGACTGCCATTTCATCAGATGTCGCCACTATAGCGTCAGGCACAACCCCATCCTTCAGCATATTGTCCACCAATTTATATGCTTCGTCCATGCTGAAATAGCCTTCATAGACTCTATCCTTCATAAATGTCATGCCGTTTTCTTCGAGGGCTCTTTTGTAGCCATTCATTTGATCCGTCCCAAAACTTTCTGCATCTTCTCCATTGCGAATCAGCACAATATTTTTGTGACCGAGATGAATGAGATAGGAAGTCATGTCATAGGACGCGCGCTCGTGATTGATGGCGACGGAGAGTATGCCAAGATCTGTGCCATCACGATTGATCATGACCAGTGGCAATTCTAAATTTTTAAAGAGCTCTTTGTGTGCATCCATCAGCATGCGGGTGGTGAAAATAATACCCTCGACCTGCTTCGATTTTAAGAGCTCAAAGTATCTGAGCTCTTGTTTGAGCTCACCATAGGTATTGCAGAGTATAATGCTGTATCCATAAGTCTTTGCAATATCTTCCACGGCATTGAGCACTTCGCCGATGAAGGTGCTTGCAATATCAGGCACAATAACGCCTATCAATCTTGATTTTTTCATAACAAGACTTCTGGCGACTGGATTTGGAACGTATCCGAGTTCGTCTATCACTTCGAACACACGTCTTTTAATATCGTCATTGACTGGTTTTGAATCATTGATTACGCGCGAAACTGTTGAAATGGATACGTTTGCTTTTTTGGCGACATGTTTAATGGTCACGGTCATGGTTTCACCCCTTATAGTTTTGATAGCAATCCGCTAATGGTTTGAATAAAATTAAAATCATTAAAATCAAATTCTTTGGCGCTGATAGAAACCACCGCCATAATCATTCCTATCCTTTTGTCGCCACTGATAATCGGGATGACGCAATATGATTTCCAGTCAGGCGTTCTCAAAATAGGGTCAATTTCTTCTGCATCGTTCCAATGGATAAAGAAATCTCCATTTGGTGTATCCTTGAAACGTTGATAGAGTTCATGATTGTAGGATTGATCTATGATGATTTGATCTATCCCTTTTTTACGCGTATAGACCTGTTTGACTTCATGGTCTTTTTCAATAATGACCGAAACCGATGTCGCTTCAACAATATCCACCACAATGGATAGGATCTCATACATTTTTTCTTTTTTTGTTGCATCCCGCGTGACCGATGCTATAATATCGACGATGGATTTTACAATTCGTGTATCGCTCGATAAGCTACCTGTCATTATACCAGCGAGTTTATCATAGCGCTTGTTGTTATAGATCAGATTTTGTGACCAAAGCGTTGTCTGATTGCGACCATTATTTTTGGATTCATACAGGGCTTTATCCGCTTTTTCGATGAGTTCTGATTCAAGAGAGCCATGAAGTGGGTATGTGGAGACGCCAAAGGATAGGGTCAGTGTTTGGTCCTCTCCGAGAAGTTTTTTGGCGTCGATGCTTGTCCTCAGCTTTTCGCAGACATTGTAGGCATCCATCTCCCCTGTCTTTGGAAGTAAAACAATAAATTCCTCACCGCCATAACGACCGACCATATCCCCTTTTCGGACGTGTGTCTTTAATATATCGCCAATTTTCCGAAGAATTTCATCGCCTTTTCTATGGCCATAAAGGTCGTTGACATTTTTGAAGTGGTCAATATCCGCCATAACGATCGACAATAGGCTGTGATTGCGATTGGCTTCTACAAGCACTCTCTTTAATTGATGTTCAATAAACCGTCTTTGATATACACCTGTTAGCTTGTCAATGGAAGAGGATTTTTTGAGATCATAGTTGTCTATGAGCACCACCAATAAATTCCCCAAACTGTCGATTTCCTCATACGCTTGGATTGTAAAGTTATTCAGCAGTTTATCTGTGTGAAAATACAAATAACCCATGAGGATTTGTCTTGAAGAAATAGGATCATACCGTCTTCTGCTTTGATCAGGATGATCCTCTTCGAATCGAAAAATCGGCATGAAAATAACAGCTTCACGGTTATCTGCTAAGTTGGTAATCTTTGTATTGTTCGAAACAACTGTTCCTTCTCCACCAATCGATCGATTTTTGAGCAGTGTTTTAAGCTCTGGCGGTTGAAGCTCTTGATTGGGAGAAATAACCTCAGTGAGTTTTCCCGTTTCATCCAAAAGGTAGAGAAATGCTGATTCTGCTAAACAAATTTGCATATGATACTTGAGGACTAGCTCTAAATTGTGTTTCTGATCCGTAGTAAAATACTGAAACAAATCTTCAGCGCTTGTCAGGTCAAGGCTAAACCTTTTTTGATAAGCGGTTTTAACGGAATCAGAAAATATTTTGTTCGAAAAAATGGATGATAAATTATGAATCGTAAAAAATTCACCATAGTTACCGCTTAAATGTTCAAAGTCCTGGTGAACATCTCCCTCGTCAATGGAGTGAATCAGCTGGTGTATACGACGTCTAAGGTGTTTCTTGGATAAATCACACGTTAAGTAACCCATTCTATTTTCTTCAGGCATGAGAAGTAATATGCCTTTGAGTGCGTCCAAACTATTTAGATAATTCAGTAGAGCGTCAAAATAATCGCCGCGTTGATCATAGATACCCCCAAGAACGAGAAAAAGCCGCCAGAGCGTATCATGGCTCATCTCTCGTCCAAATTTTTTGAGCAATTCTTCGATGTAATAAGCTTTATCATTGGCTTTGATACAGCCAACAACGGCATCTAAAAGTTCAACACGCTCAGTGCTGAGGGTTTTGTCTATCCCCTCATAAAACTCATGAAGTTTAGTCGCAGATTCATCAAGGCGATTTGACAAGAGATCAAGAATCATTTCCGCCAGTATAATCCTCAAAAACTTTTCTTCAACAGGACTGCTAGATACAGATTTCATCACTCTCAGATGCTCCATATCCAAATAACCCAAGTGCCATTCAGGATGTGAAATATGCCTGTAATACAGTTTGAGCACCTTCAAATTAAAGTGGCTATATGAATCTGCAAAATTAAAAGTTTCCTTCTCAAGCTTCGCTTGAAAATACTCGGCCGAAACGAAATCACGACATTTAAGGGCGTATTCAAATCCAAGTAAGAAATAATTATCAAATCCCATATCGGCGAGAAAATTTTGAATGACCATGTATTCTTGTTCAATTTTACGCAAGTAGCGCGATGTCTCTTTGTAATTGTTAAGGTTCAAATAAATAAGACCCATATTGTAATAAATTTGAAATTTAATTTCTTTGTTGTCACTTTCAGATGCTAATTTTTCTGCCTCAGTGATTTTTTCGATGGCCTCGACAAATTGGTCTTCAAGAATATAGGTCTCGCCTAAGTTACAAAGATAGAAGTCCTTGCCTGTGACCACATTGTAGCGCTCTGTCACCTCGACAGCTTTATTGAAATAGTCTCTTGCTTGCTTTATATCGCCGATTGCATTAAGCGCTATGACGCCGAGATTGTTCAGAGGCCGAGATGCTTCTGAAGGGTCGCTGCCACGTTCAAGGTATTTGTTCGCTTCTACATAGGACCTAAAAGCTTCATCATACAATTCTCGAATGCCCGCTAAAAATCCCTTTTGATTGAGCATTCTACCAATATAATAATCATTCTGATGCTTAAAACTGAGTTTTAAATATTCTTCAATCAATTCATCAGCAGCTGCAAATTCGCCTTTAGACAGGGCAAGCTTACTGCTTAATAGACCGTTTTCCAAGAGTCCCTCAACATATAGTCCCTCTTTGGATTTGAGTAGAGCATCCATCATCATAGGTGCATAATCAAACAGCTCTCTTTTGATCAGTTTGATTTCAATAATTTGATGAACAGCATCGACGTAATCAACAACTAACTTATTCTGCTCGGCGAGTTCAATCACTTCATAAAACAAAATCAAGGCTTTATCTATTTCACCCGTCTTTAGATGAATCTCGGCAACCGCTTTTTCGACGCTACACAGCTTAATAACGTCCTCTGAAAGCAAGAGCAAATCAAGAGCCTTTTGATAAAACTCGACGGCTTGGGAATAAATATTGAGGCTATGCATTTTTTGAGCGAGCTCAATTGCAAAATAGACCGCCTTTTGATGATCACCTGAATTTTCGCAGTGGTAAATTAAAGAATCTCCGTTTGTTCCATCAGACAGGTAAAAGTTCTCGACGATTTTTGCAGCTCTACGGTGTAACTCTATTTTGTAAGCTAAATCCAGTTCGTGAACAATCAATCGCCCTAGTGATTTGTTGTAGAAATCATAAGTGAAACCCCAGTCTGAATACTTGATTCCAAGAATTTTTAATTCAATTAGCTTTTGAATATTTTCAGCAATAAGATCTTCTTCAATATCCAACATTGAGATAATAACGGTTTTTGAGACTGGCTTATTGTAAATTGCAATAGCCTCTAAAATATGCTTTGCAGTTTCGGTGACGCCATGATATGAATCTGCCAGTGCCACATCCATACTCTTTGGCAGTGCTATACTTGTCAAATCGTCCTGTGAGACATACCAACGTCTCATTTCGTGTATATAAATATACTCTCGCAAAAAAAGATTTTTAACGACTTCCTCCACATATCTAGGATTCCCGTAGGTTTCAGAAACGATATAGGAAGCCAACCGCGTTGGGGTATTGCTCATGCTGAGAATATTACGGATATGTTCAGACGCCTCTTGAATGCTAAAGTTATAGAGTTCAAAGTGCTTTGTCTTTTGGGTATCCATCCATTTAGCTACACGTTCAATTCCAAGCTCTTCTTCTAGGTCAAAAGTGTAGAGCATAAACAGGGGAAGTTCTTTGTCTATTACCATAAAGGTATCTAAAAGTGATTTTTCGTTCTCACTCAGCACACCAATATTGTCAATGATAATGAGGGTAGGTCGAAGCAAAGAATAATCTGCGACAAAATTCATGATGCGATTGTTGATTTTTAATTTTTCTCGATCATCCTTTAATGATGCACTGGGTTCAACTTTCCAAATACTCCGCATTTCTGGAACGATTTTGACCAATTCAGAGCCATATTTGAGAATCAGCTCATCTGTTGGCAACAGCAGCCGTGTCATTTCCCGTATAATCTCCGAAAAACACGAATAGGTACCAGACAAACCTGACTGAGCCTCATAATTGAAAATATTCATATTGCTTAACCGAGTATGGTAATAGACTTCTCTGAGAAGCCTGCTTTTCCCCATGCCCGGGCTCCCAGTAACCCAAGCTGTGTGAATTCCACTCAAATTTTGAAGACGTCCAGAAATGCTGTCCATAAGTTCGTTCAGTAAAGGCTCACGGCCTACGAGTTTCGTGTTGAAATTAAGCCTTTGATAGTACTGTTTGTCTATAAAAGTATAAGGATAAGGACAAATATTTTTAAAATCTTCCAAATAAGTTTCTATGCTTTGGTACCGTTCTGCAGCGTCATAAATGACGGATTTTTTAATCAAGTCGTCGAGTATTGGGTTACTGGCATAACGGTTAAACTCACCTTTTATTTCGCCATTCTGATAATCCTTTTGGTTGACAAGATAATAGGCCAAAACCCCTAAGCTATACACGTCAACATTTGGGCCATAGGCCAATCCTTTTCGAATTTCTGGCGCAAAAAACTGGGCCACTTGATCCGTTTGCCCTTGATCTACTTCATTATACCCATACATATTGGCCATGCTTTTGAGCTTTATCCGGAGTCCCTGCTCTGTGCGATAAATCCAAAAAGTTTCAAAGGACAAGTATTTGAAGGTAATATCTCTGAAATGAAGATAGTTGATAATATAACAAAGCTCCATCATCACCTTCATAATATCGTTATGATCAAGCGTTCTATAGTCCACAAGCAGGCTTGAATCAAAATATTCCGAAGTGAAAAAATATAGTGCTGAATCGACTACTTTATTGTCTATATTTTTAATAATATCAAATCGAAAATCCTGCTGAATATTTTCATGTTGTACAGAGGCTAATAGCAAAAATTCCGATGTGAAGTACTGTGTATATTCCGTATTTGAATACTGAGGGTGGATGATTTTAAGAATCAATTGTACTTTTTTGAGTGCCAAATCCTGAACAACATACTGGGTCCCAAAAGTATCTACACCCAACTCTTCAATAATTTTGTATCGCTTATTGATTATTTTCATATCTAACGCTCCTTAGACATATAGTTATTCAGTTGCGCTATTGTCAGTATCAGTTCTTCAACTTCTTTGTTTCCTGCTTCTCTAAGTGCTTCTTTCAGAAATGTCCGCCTTGCTTCTAAAACACTTTCAATGACCTGATGTCCTTTTTCAAGCACCACAACCCTTGTAATCCGCTTATCTTTGAGATCTTTGACCCTAAGGACCAATTCCGTTTTTTCCATTCGATCAAGGAGATCCGTAATGGTGCTGCAGGCCAAGTACATTTTGTTTGTCAACTCTCCCAAAGTCTGTTCACCATCATTGACGAGGTGTAAGAGTGCTTCAAATTGGGGCGGGGTCAAATCAAAGTTATGAAGCATAATTCTGCCTTTATTCTTGATATGAATGCAGATTTCTCTCAATTCTCGCTCTAAATCTACAAATTGCAACAGATCACTCAATACAAAACCTCCTCAGAACTTATTGCTTCTATTATATAAAATGAAACGCCGCTTCACAATGTGCTTAGCGGCGTTTTCCTAAATTATTTTCCTGTTTTCCTAAATCCATAAATCGACTGTGTCCTGTTTACACTTTATTCTGTGATGTGAATTCGAAAATGTCCTAAAATACCACAGCATGCGTATGGCATAGTGAATCGAAAGGGTTGT
>JBBRGL010000122.1:0-7873 GCA_038240675.1 Peptostreptococcales bacterium | reverse complement strand
ATAGGCCGTATACATCCCTCTTCGATCCCTTGTTCTAGAAGCTGAATAGTCGTTTCCCACTCTGTTTCAATACGAATTTCAATGGATTTATAAAGCTTTGGGTATCTTTCTTTAACCGTTGGGAACTGGCTAAATTCAATTTGCACAAACCGTTCAGGCATTGCGACGACAATTCGGCGTATTTTTTCGAGGGTGCTGAGCTTTTCATTTTCAAGAATTGCTTTCTCGCTTTCTTTAATCCCTCTAAAACCATACTCGATCATGGCCTTTAGCAAGCTCTCTTTATCTGCAAAGACTGTATAGATGGTTTTCTTGCTGATGTTCAAAGCTTTGGCAATATCCTCTAAAATAAATCGCGCACCTTTTTCATTGAAGGCGTCAATAGCAGCATCTAAAATACGGTCATAAAGTTCCATTTTATGCTCCTCTCACAGTGTTCCTCCTCGGAAACCAGGAAACCGTTTTCGGTTTCTTAGTTTCCATTAAATCACACTTTCCGTTACATTAAAAGCCCTTTATGAGAGGGATTCAAAAAAATTCAAAAAAAAGAACCCAACCTGCGTTTGATGATTGCAGGTTGGGCTTTAGCAGCAGTTTTACTTGGACAAATCTTTTTCATACAGCTTTATCCATTGATCCACACGTATTCTTTTACACAGATTTCCGATAAGCTCATAAGGGATTTGATCCATTTTTTTAAAGCGAATGCAGCTCTTCCCCATGTCCAATTTAGTGGACACTGACTTTGTATACTCCAAAACAAACCATTCTAAGAGAGATAAATCTGCATTAATTCCCATGTGGTAGAAAGATACATAGTTTTTTTGTGAAGCAAGACCCATAAATGGTAATGGGTCTACAGGATTACAGTGATAGCCTTGTGGATATAAAGCGTGAGGAACCACATAACCAATCATTCCATATTGCATCACTTCACTAAATCCCTCTGGGAGATTCATTTTGATGACTTGTCTGAGTTTTGTCATCGCAATTTTCCGATCATTTGGTAGTGCCTCAATATAGTCATCAATTAAATTGGCATCCGATGTCATCTGTGACCTCCATTATTTAGATTCCCACTGCTTAAATGAATCTTGATGTTAATTATTATGTCCTTATTCCTCAATCCTCATCATTGGACTCATCAATAAACTTCACGCGCCAATGTTCACCCGAACAAAAGGGCTTATTTTTGGACGCACCGCATCGGCATAAAGTGTAATGATCAGAGGATTCGGGCTTATTCCCCTCACGGTCCACAAAGGGAATGCCACCCGTTACTTCAATGGCACCATCATATCGATATCGTCTTGGTGCAAGACTAACGACACCTGCACTTTTCTTGCCCATGAAATTACGAGAGCCACCAGGCAAACTATAAGTTAAAGCTCCTGAAGGACAGCGCTCACAGATATCGATGATTTGCTCTATTGGTGCGGCGTCTGGTGTGATGTGCGCCTTTGAGTCCATCTGAAAAACTGCTTTCAATGCGTCATAGCAAATTCCCCTGTGACTACAAACACCTTTGTTCTCATATATAGTGATCTGCTCTCCTACAAAAATATCCACAGTGTCAGGTTGTCTCCTCTCCGATTTTTCATCTGTAAATTTTATTTTTGTATGAGCCCCATCACAGTAAGGTTTTTCAGTGGATTTGCCACAGCGGCAAAGATAGACACGTTCCAAATCGTCGCCAAACAGATCCACTGTATTGCCTCCCGAAGATTCATATGCCTTGATTCCCGTCAATTCTATAGGTCCATTCTTGATGATTTCAATTTTAGGTGTTTTCACGAGAGTCTCCTACTGCTTTACGCTTCTCAATATTTTTCAGCATTCGCCAATCGATTCAATATTTGTTGTTGATTCGCGATCAGTTGATCAAGTTTTAAATGCATATCTTCCACTATAATCTCTGACTTAAGGTTGACACGGTAGTCATTTTCCGCTGTCAACCTGTCTTTTTTTTCTTGCCTGTTCTGACTCATCATAATGACAGGGGCTTGCAACTGGTATACAGGATAAAACCAAGTTCAGTAAAATAAAGGGATAGGGATCAAACGGTTTCGAATTTGATTGACCAGATTTGAAAACTTATTATCAGACCGCACAGGGTTTCTCACTCTTCTATTGTAATACTAAGAGTATACACCTTTCAAGTGGCTTTAAGTAAAGCGAAAAGCAATGGGGACGGTTCTTTTTGCGTATTTACCGCAAAAAGAACCGTCCCCATTGCTTTTTCTCGTTTATAAGCAATTCTCAATAGCACTCAAAAATTCTTGGATAGTCTGAGCGATAAACGCACCGTTTCTATAGTCTTCAAAAAGACTCTGATCCTCTGGATTCATATTTTGTTTGAAAATATAAACCCTTGGGAACTCTACAAAAGTGGATTTCACCTTGTACTCCTTGTTCAAAAAAAGCAGAATAGGTATGCGGACATCCCCATCAGGGGTATGCTGCGCAATTTCGTCTTCATGAGCATCCATAGGCAATATCTTGAGCTCAATCCCCAAGCTTTCTTGAATGATTTCGTCGAGAATCGTGAGGTTGAGCACACTATCAGGGCATGTGTTTTCAGCAAATGCCAGAATTCTTAGTCTCTCCTGAATGGCATTTAACCCCGTGTAGTCCCCTCGAAATTGTTGCGTTAAAGCCCTGACTTTCTCTACTTTTTCAATGACTTCTGGTTCACTCTCTTGAATAAATTGAGCAAAATCATATGCAAGGTCAAACAAATGTTTCATGTATTCCCTCCTATTATCATCACCGTTTTGCACGACACGTTCTTTCTATATAAAAGTTTACCCTCAATAATCACCTTTTAATCATGTGAAAGCGTTTAAATCATAAGTACTCATAGGAAAAGTGGCTTTTCCCGAGTAGCCTTCCGACCTAGCTTGATAAAAAACCTGTTGCAGTTTCGTCTGCAACAGGTTTTTCAATTGTTCTAAAGCGTGTATTTGATTAGGGTGTCAAAAGGCCTTAGTTGATCATATTCATACCACATATAGTTCCGAATGGTTCAACGGCGCTATATGCGGTATGAATATTCGAGAAACTTACTTTTGACACTCTAATCATATTTCAAACTAAAGGATTTGCCACGAGACCCTTTATTTCTTTGACGTTTAAGCAGTACACTACCATCATCGTATAAGGGTATAAATCTCCTCGAGACTTTTCTTTTTAGGACTCTTCTGGACGCCGTCAGGCACACCAAGCGCCATCATGGCGCCCATAAAATAGCCTTCTTTTTCAAATCCTATTTCGGACAGCAGAAGCGCTTCTATTTCACTAGCGGCATAATTTGCACTCGTGAGCCAACAGCTCCCATAACCAAGTTCAACAGCCGCCAACGAAAAATTTTCTAGGGCTGCACCTAAATTCTGCATGCCGGGACTGCGTTTCAAAAGCAAATGCTCAAGAACCTCAGCATCAGCGTTGATCAATTTCAGCTCATGATAGCCAGAAGGGTAATAGTAAGTCGTATACACCACGATCAGCACTGGCGCCTCTAGGGCAAACAAGGTGTATCCCTGTACAAACTTCCTGAAAACATTTGCTTTTTTCGCGTCGAGCGCATCTAGACCAACAGCAATAGCCTCACTTCTTTCGCGTATCACCGTACCGATTGATTGAATAAGCGCACGGTTCTTAATGGCTACGAAGTGCCAATTTTGAATATTCTTACCCGACGGCGCTGTACCTGCTGCCATAATAATACGCTCTAGATCATTTTCAGGTACATCTTCCGATTTAAAACGTCTGACACTGTGTCGGTTTTCATAAAGGGATGAAAGCATTATAAACTCCTTCTAAGGTAGCAATATGTAATCTGTGAATACCCTAACCATACATCAAATGAAATGCATTGGGAATCAAAATTTCTCGTAATTGATTACCCTAGCCTTCAACACATGTGAATAAATCGAAGATTCTGTTTTGGCGCATAGGAATAAGGGTATTACAAAAGTGATTCAAAGCGGAGATTTATTCTCACACTCAATTTATGGAGGCATTCTATGAGAATCATTATGGGTATTCAAGTCGGCGATCGTGAACATGATGCACTAAAATTACAAGAACTTTTGACAAAGAACGGCTGTCTAATCAAAACGCGACTTGGACTTCATGAGTCTCAATATGAAGGACAGTGTAGCTCCTCTGGACTCATTTTACTTGAATTTATGAGCGGAAAAGAAAAAGAAATTGCTCTATTTGAAAAAGAATTGGAAGCACTTGAATCAATCGTTGTCAAACAGATGATTTTTTAAGCCTTTTAAGGCTACTCACAAAATGAAAACAAGCAACCTCTTTATTTATGAGGTTGTTTGTTTTCATTTTGTGCATAAAAATCAGGGAAGACACGAGTTCTGCCCCTACTTTCAAGCTTTTTATTTCCAACAAGTCTAGGCAACTCATTCTAATAATTTGAAAAGGCTACTGCAAACGATTTGACCATTCTGCAGTAGCCTTTTGCTTTGGAGATCTATTAACGACTAAGTGCGTTTGAAATCTACATAGAGATTGCCTTGAAAACTGAGTATGCCACTATCTCCTTCTGCCAAGTAACCAATCTTGTTCTCAGGGACGGCAAGCTCCATGCGCTCGCCATTTTCTAGCTCAAAAGTTGCGTAATAGTCTGTGTGGGAATGTTCGCCCCACACATGGGTTCTTTTTGAGATTATTTTAGTGTGCACAGGCACAACTGGCAAGGTTTTATCCTTTGCATACCGGACACCCCTAAAAATTATCATTCCAAATACAAAGATAAATACCGCTGCCACCATCAAAGGGACTATCGTAAACATTATTCCAAATCCAGAGTCAATCACTTTTAACACCCCCCAAAATACTCTTTTCCATTTAAGTATACCTTATGAACTCGATTTTTCGTGTGTGGCCATTTACAGTGAAATCGCTCCGGACCCTATTCGCCCTACAGCAGAAAGAGTTCTTCATCAATAGCCGTGCCCGCTCTGCAAAACTCCGCTGGACAATTAAAAGATAGTACTTAAAAGTACCGTCAATCCTAAAAGAATTGTGTCTCTTTTTAAATGCCAATAAAAAAAACAAAATTACCGAACTATTTTTTGATTTCACTTTGAAGGAGCATGCCTGTGTAATGCACAGCATCTTTAACATTTGAAAAAGGTGGTGCATAAGCCAGATCCAAATGGAAGAACTCATCAAATTTAATGCCATAAGTCATCAGGACAACATAGAGGTCAATAGTTTTATCGACGCCATCCTCACCAATAATCTGAACGCCCAAAAGCCGATGTGATTTTTGATCGGCAATTGCAAAAATATGCATTTTTTCGCCTCCCATGTAACGGGGCTTGTTGCGCACTGAATGCATCACAGTAACCACATCATATCCAGCATCCTTTGCTTCTTTTAACGAAAGGCCTGACATTGCTACTGTGTATTCAAATATTTTGAAAATCGAGGTTTTGAGGTTGCCTTTGTAGCTGAGATCACCACCTGTGAGGACGTCGCCTGCTATTCTTCCCGTTTTATTGGCAGTTGTTCCAAGCGGGATATAAAGCGGCTTTCCAGTGATGAGTGAAAATGTTTCAATGCAATCGCCACAAGCATAGACATCTTTAATATTTGTATGCATTTTCTCATCGACTTTTATAGCCTTTGTCACACCAAGTTCAATGCCAGACTCACTCGCTAACTTGGTTTCTGGCCGTATACCGATTGCCAAGATCACTAAATCACAGTCTAAAGAGTCGCCGTTTTCAAATTGAATTTCATGAGGTGTGATTTCTTTTGTAATAGCGTTCATCTTCAAGTGGACACCTCTGTCTTTTAACTTTTCATAAAGCAAATCCGCCATTTCTAGATCTAAATGTGGTGTCAATTTGTCGTCATTGTCGATAAAAGTGACCTCCATATTTAAAGCTGTTAAATTTTCAAGCATCTCAAATCCTATAAACCCAGTTCCAATGATTGCGGCCTTTTGAGGCTTATGCTGATTGATAAAGGCTTTAATGGCTCTGCCATCATTTGCGGTTCGAATATTGAATACATGAGGCAAATCAACACCTTTAAAATCTGGCACAAACGCTTTAGCACCAGTGGCAATGACTAAAATATCGTAATGATCTTCAAATGTCTCATGGGTATTAAGGATTCTAACCGTCAACGTCTTGCTTTCAGTGTCAATGCTTAGCACTTCATGGCCCGTTTTTACGTCGATAGTGTATTTAGACTTAAAATCCTCTGGAGTCCTCGGAATTAGATCCTCGATGTCATCGGTGACGCCTCCTACAAAATAGGGTAGACCACAGGCCGCATATGAAATATCCGTGTCTTTTTCATACATGGTGATTTCCAAAGAAGCATCGCCTCTTCTCGCTTTTGCGCCAGCAGATGTGCCGCCAGCCACAGCTCCAATAATGATCAGTTTCATAATGATGTCTCCTCCTTAGAGAGTTCTTCCCTTTGCAGGTGAGGTTTTGAAATTTCTGCGTTTATCTCACCGCCAACAATTAAAATCGTACTGCTCAAATTAAGCCACAAAAGTAAAACAATAATGCTTCCAAGCCCGCCATAAACCTCTGAATAATTGCCAAAGGAACCCACGTAAAGTGAAAAAAGCATGGAAATGCCTATCCAACCAACTGTAGCAAAGACAGCGCCAACGACTGCTTGTTTTAATTTTATATAACGATTTGGTGCGAGTTTATAGAGCATTGTAAAGTAAATCGTCATACCCGAAAGTGGAATAATAATTCTAAGCATCTCCCAGATGCCGATATATTCCGATAATCCGAGCTTTTCAAACAAAAATTGACCAATTTGATCCCCTAGAACCAAAAATAATAAAGAAGCTAGAATCATCACCGGAATACCCAGCGTCACTAATAGTCCAACACCTTTAACCATGAAAAAAGAACGTTCTTCCTTCACATCATAGGCTTTATTAAGACCGGCAATAATGGCATCAGCGCCTTTAGATGCACTCCACAGCGTTGTAATCATCCCTAAAGACAAGAGCGTCACTCCACTGCTGGAAATGACTTCGTTGACAATACCAAAAACCAGATCACTGGATTGTGCTGGGACGATTTTGTTGATTGTATCAATAAGGGCTGATTGCTCAATATGAAAAAACTGAAGAAGGTTTAAAAGAAAGATCATAAAAGGGAAAAGAGCCAATAAAAGATAATACGTAATTTGAGCACTCAAGCGACTTATTTGATCATCCTTTATTCGGCATATCACACCACTTGCAATCCTTAAAAGGGTATACCGTTCCGAAACTTTCGCCCATAAAATTTGGATGTTTGCGAATTTAGTTTTGAGTTTAATCACTATCTTTTTAATCATTGTACAAATCCTCACCTCTTTTGATCTCTAAAAAATCGAAACGCTAGTGTTCCTCCACTATCTGTTCACTTTTAAAAGTTCTATGTAGGGATTTGTTTTTCCACTCATCATATCACTGAGTATGAAGGCACCGGCGACAGAGTAGCAAGTCCCATTTCCTGCATAACCTAATAGATAGTACCGATTGGCACTGTGAGGGTCTCTCCCTATAAAAGGCATGCCATCCTTAGAACCATAAAACAGAGCACTCCAAGCATATTCAATATCAATGTGCAGGTGTGGAAATATTTTTTCTACTTCTTTGGCAATTTTTTTTGCCTTTTTCATGATTTTTTTTTCATCGTATTCAACGACGTCTTTTTCTTCGTCAAGACCTCCAGCAATGATTCTGTTATCCTTTGTAGTTCTAAAATAAAGATAGGGAACGTGGGTCTCCCAAATCATAACTTTGTCTTTCCATAACGCCTGTTTCATAGGGGTGGAACAAAAGGCATAAGTTCTATTGGCAACACATTTGTCCTTTACG
>JBBRGL010000121.1:0-7881 GCA_038240675.1 Peptostreptococcales bacterium | reverse complement strand
TCTGGAATCCATTATACAGAGGGTTCAAGCGTGGAAGAAATTGGGCTTAGGTACCAGACAGCATCAAAAGAAAATTATGAACCTTTTATGAGCAAACATGAGTACATTCTCGAAAACTATTTAATTAACCATGTATTCAAGAACAGGTTTCCTTTCTTGGGTGAAGAGTCAATATTTGATTCCTATATGATGCTTGTCATGCACTATGCCTTGATTAAGATGCATCTCATAGGAATAGCGGGATTCCACAAAGGTCTTACAAAGGAGAACGTTTTAAAATTGATTCAATCTTTTTCCAAAACTGTTGAACATAACCAACAATTTCTCAAAGGAATCAGCGATCAGATGCGAGAGAACAAATTCAACACCATGGCATACATGGCTATACTGATTAAAAATTAGCAATTTGTGGGTAAATATTATTTTAAGGATGGAGATCGAACAATCAAAAAGATTATAAAGAGTAGTAAATGGATGGCAAAGAAAAACAGATTCCAAGGTGGCTACTATGAGAAACATTCGATGGCTAAATTAACTTAATTGTTGATAGGAGTGTGATTGGAGTCGACTTATCTGTTGCCCTTGAAACTACTTATCAAGCTATCAAAACAACAAAATTGGCTACTTCTATACATGGATTCGCCATTTGCTCTGCTGTTTTTGGTTTCACTGTTGGTATAACACCTATGCAACTGTAGCAACAAGTACTTTCAACATTAATTTTATCGATCCGAATTTCTGGGGTACTACTGGTACGCTCTTAATTTCGGTCGGGGCAAATGAATACCAGACATTTGGAACAAAACTGGGAATGAGATTGTAAGTTGTTTTGGGATTACTGCTATTGAGACTGTTTCGAGCCTTAGAAGTATTCATGGTGCTTACCAAAATAGACTGGAACATACCATCAAGAATTTGGATACATCGTCAGAAAATTTGCAGTCTTCTGAAAGCCGCATCAGGACGTGCATTTTGCGGTGGAAATGCAATTTGCCAGAAAATATTTTTCGTAGGCAGATCATGCCATGCTAGCGCTGGCAAATTAGACATCTCAAGGTGATTTACAGCTTCTCCGATAACGTTCTAAGAGGTGCCACCTAGGTTCTGTGGAGGTGGCATCTTTTCACTGAAAGACTTAAAGTTTTGATAAGTTTTGCCGATACATAATATGAGAATTAATGTAATGTTGCAAGGATGCTAAATGATAAAGGAGGGAACTTATGAAAATTGACAATTTCGGATCAGTAGGGACCACTGCAATACCATTAAAAACACAAAGTAGTGATAGACCTAACACCTTATCTACAGCTGCCCATGTAGCACCTGCTCCAATTCAAGTAGTGCCAACAGAAGTGACATCTGTAAAAGGTGACCTGATTAGTGGTAAAGACTGGTCACCCGAGAAACAGGGTGAGTCAATTACACCTGAGATGATGGAACAAGCCGTGAAACAAGCGAATAAATCACTGAGTGGTGTGAATAAACAAATAGAACGATCGGTTCATGAAACGACTCATACTGTTATGTATGTATTGAGAGATACTGTGACAAAAGAAGTCATCAGTGAGTTCCCACCGAAAAAAATTCAAGATATGATTGCGAAGATGTGGGAGCTGGCGGGTCTTTTTGTTGACGAGAGAGCTTAAATAATAGATGCCATGAAAAGGTGGTGAGCATATGGCAGTATCACGGATTTCGGGTATTGTTTCTGGATTTGACACAGAAACGATGGTCAAGGATTTAATGAAAATCGAACAGGCAAAAATTGATAAAGTCAAGCAACAAAAGGAAGTGTATGCATGGCAAAAGGGTGCTTATAAGGAGTTCTCTAGTCTTTTGAGAGGTCTTCAAAGTGAGTTTATGGATGTCCTGAAGCCTAGCTCTAATTTAAGGTCGCGCGCCATGTTTAATGTCTATGGTGCAGCGGTGACATTAGATGACGCTGCTAGTTCTGCTGTTTCAGTGAAGACTTCTGCTAATTCTCAGAAGGGAACAATAGCCATAGATCAGATCACCCAATTAGCGACAGCGGATACGTGGACGTCGGGTTCCCAAGTCAAAGTCCTTGAAGGCACGACCTTAGATGCCGCTGCTTTAGCGAGTTTAAATGTGGCTACTGATGGTGTCAAAGCAGTCTCTTTTACTGTGGATGGAACGACAAAGTCTATCATACTTGCTGACAATTATGCTGATTTTGATGCGTTAAAGACGGACCTTCAGACTAAGCTGAATTCTGCTTTTGGGGTTAATAAAATCTCAGTTGCAGGGACTGATAAACTCTTGTTTGACTCCGTTGGGAGTTCTGTAGCAATCGGTGGTGAGCTTGTGGCTGAACTTGGGTTCACTTCTGGCGCAAGCAATGTACTCAGTACAAGTACAAGTCTTGCAGCTGCTTTTGGAATAGGCTCAAACCCTGTTTTCAGTGTCAATGGTGTTTCTAGTGCGTCTATGGGCATTAAAAGTACAGATACGATCAAGCAGTTGATGGACAAGATCAACAGCAGTACAGCTGGAGTCCAAGTGTCTTACAGCAGCATTAGCGATAAATTCACTATGAAATCCACTAAAGAAGGCGTCGCCAACAATGTTGAATTGACTGATACAGATGGGTTTTTTGCAAATAGTCTGAAACTCTCTACAGGCAATCGCGTTGCTGGCGTAGATGCTCAGTTGACGATTGACGGCGTGGCGTTAACCAGAGCGACCAATACTTTTGAGATTGATGGCACAAGTATTACCTTAAAACAGACCTATGTTCCCGCTAATCCAGGGACGGCTTCTGACATTCGGATCAATATCGCATCAGACCCTACTGCGGCCACTGCAACTGTGAAGAAATTTGTTGAGAAATACAATGAACTGATTGATAAGATCACGACAAAGACACTGGAAAAGCGCAACCGTGATTATGCACCGCTCACGGATCAGCAGCGTAAAGATCTCAGTGAAGATGAGATTAAACTTTGGGAAGAGAAAGCTAAAAGCGGACTTTTGCGGAGTGACTCTATGTTGCAAGGTATTGCAGACAAACTGAGAGCGACTGTGTTTAAAGCAGTGGATGGCCTAGGAATAAGTTTGCAAGATATTGGGATTTCAACTTCAAAAAGTTATTCTGACAATGGGAAATTGGTACTGGATGAGACGAAATTCAATCAAGCACTCACAGAACGACCGAATGAAGTCATCGAACTTTTTACAAAAGAATCTAACACAGAGTACTCTGATTCAGTCAATCGCAAAACGCGGGATAATGAAAATGGGTGGGCTAACCGAATAAATGATATTTTTCAGGACCAAATACGACTGACGCGAGATGTTTCGGGAAAACGTGGTTTTTTGATTGAAAAAGCAGGTTATGAGAAGGACGATGCAGAAGCACTGAGCACAATAGCAAAACGGATGTCCTCAATGGATACCTCTATAGCGACTTTGATGGATAATATGGCAAATAAAGAAGAACTTTATTATGCAAGGTTTTCAAGAATGGAATCCATGTTGTCGCAGATGAATTCTCAGTTCTCCAGTGTTTTCGGCAACATGTCGGGTCAAGCATAAAGATGAGAAATATTGAATTGATCTGGGATCAGATGATTGGAATAAGTCAAAAGTTTTCTGTATTCTTAGAACGCGAATCTGATTTGGATGCTAAACTTGATGCATATGATCAGTTTCTTCTCGAGAGAGCGCCTTTGATTGACGAACTGAACACGTTGACTAGGATAGAGGATCAGGGTCGTATTCGCCAACTCTACGCATTGGACATTAAAATACAACAGGATTTAGAGTCTTGGATGAAAGATACAGAGAGAAGTTTGGAAGATTTAAATGCCCAAAGAGATGCGATGATTAAAGTGAAGCGCGCAAGTGGCGGTTATACAAAAAAAACGTCTTCAAGTGAAGGGTATTTCTTCGACAAAAAAAAGTAAGGAGTGTTTAATATGGCTATGCGAAATCCCTATAATTATGCAAAACCAAAAGCCCCCATAGTCCCTCTGGCACCGGCACCAAAGCCTCAGGCGCTCAAGAGTACCGTCTACCATCAAAACAAATCTGCTGACTATTTGGCGCAGAAAATAAACTCGGCACGGCCTGAGGAATTGACACTGATGCTTTATGAAGGCTTGGTCAAATTCATCAAACAAGGACAGCTCTTTATAGAGAGCAAAGATGTTGCAAGTGCCCACCGTGTCATTACGAGAGGGCAAGCTATAATTGATGAATTGAGTGGGACGCTGGATATGACTTATGATGTGAGTAAGGGGCTCTCCGCTCTGTATGCTTATATTCAAGAAAAACTGGTGGATGCCAATATTAAAAAGGAAAAAGCTTTTTTAGATGAAGCGCTCCCTATTTGTGAAGAGATTAGAGATACGTGGAAAGAAGCCATGAAGAATATGCGCTAAAGCAAAAGGAAGTGAACCTCGTGGGAGGCGCACTTCCTTTTTTAATCCATTAAAAAATAAAGCCGTACTGCCTGAGGATGCCTTCTGTTGAAAAGCCAAGCTGGGTCAGAAGGGAGACGGAAGACGCGTTATCGGGAAGGGTCAAAGCCTGTATTCTCAAGGTGTTCAGGATGAAAGATACAGGTGACAGGAAGGACCGGGAGGAGGAAAGATGGACAGAATCAAAACCCTGTTTTACCACAAAGGGCAAGTCGCGCAAAAAGAAGTCAAAATTTGAAAGAAATTTTGCGTTTAGAAGTACAAAAACTTTAAAATTATAGATTATTTTATAGTTGAATATAAAATAATCTATAATTTTAAAGTTTATAATGTTATACTGTAATTAATAGGAGGTGGCTATCGTGGTTAAAAGAAAACAGTACATGGAAAAACTGAAAAAAATGAAAGACAAAAAAATCATCAAGGTTGTTACAGGCATCCGTCGTTGCGGAAAGTCAACTCTGCTTTTGATGTTTCGCGCTTACTTAAAAGAATGTGGCGTAGAAGACAATCGGATGGTATCGGTGAACTTTGAGGACCTCGCCAGCGAACCTTTACTTGACTACAAGAAGCTCCACGCGTATGTCACAGAGCGGCTTATTCCCGGCAAAATGACTTATGTGTTTTTGGATGAAATACAGAATGTTCCACAGTTTCAGAAAGCGGTAGATAGTTTGTTTGTTAAGGACGATGTGGATGTTTATATCACAGGATCAAACGCTCAGATGCTTTCTGGCGAGCTGGCCACCTTGCTTTCGGGAAGATACATCGAGATTAGCATGTTGCCACTTTCGTTTGCAGAATATTATGAAATGGTTGGTGGAGACAAGCGAGACGCATGGAATGGTTTTTTCAGAAATGGTGGTTTTCCTTATGCTGCCGAAATTGAAGACGAGGACATTCGCAGAGATTATCTGATGGGCATTTATAACACTGTTTTGCTTAGAGATGTCGTTGCAAGAAAACGAATCAGTGACATTCCTTTACTTGAAAGCGTTATAAAATTTATTTTTGACAATGTTGGCAATATTGTATCCTCTAAGAAAATTGCCGACAGTTTAACCTCTTACGGACGAAAGACAACTTCTGTAACCGTTGAAAACTATGTTGAGGCACTTACAGGCGCTTTTGTTCTCTATAAAGCAGGCAGGTATGACGTCAAAGGTAAGCAACATTTGAAATCACTTGAGAAATACTATCTGGTAGATGTAGGTCTGCGCCGTATGCTGATTGGGGACAAAAACGCTGATATTGGTGATATCCTTGAAAATATTATTTATTTGGAGCTTTTGAGGCGTGGATATACTGTCGACATTGGTAAGGTCGACGATAAAGAAATTGATTTTATTGCTATGGTCGGCGGTGATAAGATTTACTATCAAGTCGCGGCAAGTATTCTAGACCCCGCCACCTTTCAGCGTGAAATTGCGCCGCTGAAAAAAGTGAATGACAACTATCCCAAATTCATATTGTCAATGGACGAGCTTCCAATGGATGATGAGGGAATCAAACAGATTAATATTGTGGATTTTTTGCTTGAAGACTATCTGGGATCGTGAGCAGTGCTAAACAATCGTCAAGCGACTGCTAGACTAGCAAAGCTGGGGGTCAGACCAGCTAACCCTAACGGAGCAGGGGTGGTAAAGGGAAGGGGATCTGTGGAGATGATGGGTTGAGATTGAAAAATGAGGAAAGGCAGATCCTTCGCCTTTGCAAACCCCGCACACGGCTCAGGATGACGCGGAATCGTTTAAAAAATAGGTAAACTTGTAACCACAAAGGTCATGTCGAAAACGAAAAAGCCCCCAATACAGGAGGCTTTTATTTTATCTTCAATGTTGATTAGGGTGTCAAAAGTCCGTAGTTGATCTTATTCATACTGCATATAGTTCCGGAATGTTCAACTGGAACTATATGTAGTATGAATATTTGAGAAACTTACTTTTGACACCCTAGTCAACGTTTAAGATGTTCACTTTCCTTTAGGTTGTACTGACTTAGAATGACAGTTCGGACTTCAATACTAGACTTTGTCCTTCTAAAAGCATCTTGTTCATTTCAAGCGCTAAAACGCTGGGTTTCAGACCTTCAAAGGCTAAAGTAGCGGAGACATTCTTTATGATTCTATCAACTGATAATGGTTTATAGGACATCTGATCACTTCCATTTTTATAGATAATACAAATATGATTAGAGTGTCAAAAGAAAGTTTCTCGAATATTCATACCACATAGAGTGCCAGGTGAACCATGGGTCACTCTATGTGGTATGAATATGATCAACTAAGGACTTTTGATACCCTAATCAATTATATCACTAATTGTGGGGTTGCTAATCCTATATTTCAATGAATTTAACCCTAATGTATGCATTTGCATTTTGATTTTCAATAAATTCTGACTTCAGTAGGGACCACATGAGTAAATCGATGTAGGCGTTTTTTAAGGCGTTGAAACCGTATTTTCTGAGGGTGCCTTCACAGGTGAAGTTAAGGCTTGTGAGCATGGCCCTTGAAGCCTCGTTATCTGGGAGGGTCATGGCTTGTATGCGGTAGACGTCTGCTTGGTGAAAGCAAAGGGCCGCGACGGCCGCTAAGGCTTCTTTCATGAAGCCTTTACCCCAGTTAGTCGGGTCTAGCATATAATTGATCTCGCCTTTATGGTCGGCAAAGAAGATGCCACAGTCACCGATGAGTTGGTCTGTTTCTTTCAGGGTAATAGCCCAGTGGAGGTATTTTTGCTCCACATAATCGTTTCTTATACTTTCAATATTTTGCCTGGCCTCATCCACAGAATGGGGCATCCAGTCATAGTAGGTAAGCGCAAGAGGGTCTGTATGATAGCTATAATAGAGAAAGGCATCATCAAGGGTCAAAGCCCTCAAGAGGAGTCTCTCCGTTTCGATAATCGGCAATCCTTTGAACGGTTTGTCCATTGTATTCACCTCAGTTATTCTTTATGTAGGATGTTCTTATTATAACGAACTAAGGTTAGGCTGTCAAAAGGCGCTGTTTAAAAGCAATTTAAAAGACATAACGCAAAGGACGCCAAGGTGGGGCAAGAAGGGTAAGGGCGCGAAAGGTTGGAATTTAAAAGCAGGGAAAAAAGCCTCACCGCTAAGAACGCTAAGGGGTGCTGATGTTTCAGGAACCATCCATTTTATTTCGATACTCTCGGTGTTGTATATAATCGAATACTTGGTTTTTTGATTTCCTTTTGGCATTCACGGGCGAGCTGGTTCAACGGTATTTTAATTGGGATTTTATAGTAGGGGAGGGTCTCAGCGCCCTCCTCGACCCTGAATCGCATATCTTCAGCCGTGTTTTGGGTTTGATTAATTCAATTTCCAAAATGGAGGGCGCTGAGACCCTCCCCTACGTAAGACATAAGACAAATTGAATATTGGCGATCGGCCTGCCGCTGTTCGCCATCTGCCGCGG
>JBBRGL010000120.1:0-7947 GCA_038240675.1 Peptostreptococcales bacterium | reverse complement strand
TTGCATCAGCACCATGGTGACAAAAGGCTCTGGCAACATAGCAAGGTCAACCTTGCCAGCTATTAGCGCTGCGGCCAATTCTTGATGGGGGAGGCTATAATCCACGACCATTTCCGATTTGTAGTCCATGCCGCTTTTCTTGACAAGATCCTTAAGGACCAAGTCCGGCGTCGTCCCTTGACCAACGCTTGACAGGGACTTGCCTTTCAAGTCAGACAGCGTCTTTATGGACGTATCTGTCCCGACAATATAGAGGACTCCCCAGGTATTCATGGCAATAATACGGTAGTCCGAACCTTTATTCTTGAGAATCGCCGCTGTATTGGTTGGAATAGTTGCAAAATCAAGCTCTCCCGACACCAGTTTTGTCGTCAGAATATCCGGTTGCGCTTCAACTGCATACTGAACAACGATCTCAGCCCCAAGAGGCTGAGGTGTGTCCATCATTTTCAGCAAGCTAACACCACTTGGGCCCTTTAAAGTGCCTATGATTACTTCAGACAATTTCTCGTCTGACTTGACTTGGCACCCCCCTAGAATAAGGGCGAGCACCACAAGTATGGATAGCCCTAAAGCGCGCCCACGCCTGCCCATCTTAAACCGTCACAGGCTCTACTGGCAAATACTCATTGCACTCAAGGGTCATGGTCTCTATAACAACATCCTCAAGTGGCTTATCTCTTCCATCAACTTTTGATGTTGCAATGGTGTCTATCACTTCCATCCCTTCGATGACTTTGCCAAAACCTGCATAGAGGCCATCTAAATGGGGAGAATTTTTGTGCATAATAAAAAACTGTGAACCTGCAGAATCATTTTGCTGAGATCTTGCCATAGAAAGCACGCCTTCCGTATGCACAAGGTCATTGTTGAAACCATTCTTTTTAAATTCACCTTTAATGCCATAACCAGGGCCGCCCATGCCATTCTTTTGAGGACAACCGCCTTGAATCATAAAGCCTTTGATCACGCGGTGGAAAATCAAGCCGTCATAAAAACCCTTCTGAATTAAATCCACAAAATTAGCAACCGTATTCGGCGCAATTTCTGGATAAAGCTCAACTTTGACGTCAGGTCTGTTTTGAATCTTAATGGTTACAATCGGATTTTTCATAAATTAGTCTCCCTTTAAATAGTTGATTAGGGTGTCAAAAGACCTTAGTTGATCCTATTCATACCGCATAGAGTTCCGGATGGTTCAACTGGCACTCTATGCGGTATGAACATTGGAGAAACTTACTTTTGACACTCTAATCATAGTTATAAAACTGAGTTTCGTGTGCTATGAACTGTTTGTTTCGATAGATGAACTTTCCTGAAAAGAAAGTCTTACCGGTGTAAATCCAGTCTAGAAAATGAACATCCCCTTCCCAAAGATTGAGACTGCGTAAATCTTCATCTTTGATCCAGTGCAGGGAACCTTCATCGTTCTCTTTCAGTGTACCTGTAAATTCAGTAATTTCAAAGATAAAAGTTAACCAATCGTTCTTTCCATCAAAAAGAGGAAAGGCGATGATCCCTTTGAGCTGCAGTCTCTTCACAAGGAGACCCGACTCTTCAAAAACTTCTCTCTTCATGCATTCTTCAGGGCTTTCTCCCATTTCAAACTTGCCACCGAGGCCGTTGTACTTGCCCTTGTGAAAATCCTGATTCCTTTTATTGCGGTGAAGCATTAAGGTTAGCCCATTTTGCCGCACATACCCAAGTGTAGATACTATCATAGTCACCCTTTTCTTGTGGCTATCTTTCACCACTGTTATTTGATAGAATGAATACGGTGACTTTCATCACCACAAAACTTTAGGACAGAGGTACATATGACAAAACAACTCAAAGCTGACTTAGCTCTGCTCCTGGTGACTCTTGGCTGGGGCGCTTCTTTTATTTTAACAAAGAATGCGCTAAGCGACCTCTCCACTTTTAATTTCTTAGCCATACGTTTTTTACTGGCGTTTTTCTTGGCTGCCATTGTCTTTGCAAAACGTTTTAAGCATATCGACAAAACAACGGTTTTTTCGGGTGTTGTGATAGGCTCTATTCTCTTTACCGGCTACGCCTTTCAAACTGTAGGGCTGAACTTCACCTCCGTTTCAAACTCTGCTTTTATCACAGGCTTTTCCGTCATTCTTGTGCCTATTCTCAGCGCTCTAATGTTTAAGAAAAAAATCGAACTCAATGCTTTCACAGGAACTGTCTTAGCAATTGTTGGGCTCTCACTCCTGACACTCAACGGCAAATTTGCCCTTGGAATAGGCGATCTATTGACCTTTGTCAGTACCTTTGCCTTTGCGATGCACATTATCACTGTAGGGTTATATACCCACAAATCAGACTCCATACTCCTCGGAGTTATACAAATTGGCGTCGTCGGATTTTGGAGCTTAATCGCCACCTTTATTTTTGAAACCCCTATTATTCCAACAGGATCAGGCACTTGGTTTAACCTCATTATTCTTGCTGTAATTTGTACCTCCGGCGCTTTTATCGTTCAATCCGTGGCCCAGCAGTATACCAGTGCGACCCATACGGCAATTATCTATACGGGCGAGCCTGTTTTTGCAGCTATTTTCGCCTATTTTATGATTGGCGAAATTTTAAGTCCTAGAGGTATGTTTGGAGCAGTACTCATCATCGTCGGCATGCTCGTAGCCGAACTGGATCTAAAGGCACTCTTCAAGAAAAAAGCAGAACCCTATTCTTAGCATTTTAAAGATCTTATGAAATACTCAGTAGCAAAGGTTATTCCTTTTTTACTGGGCTTTTTAATTCCCGATGGTCAACTTCAAATACGATAGGCGTCAATTTGAGGTGCCCAAAATTACAATTTTATAATATTTTATCTCCGGTTGTGTTTATTGCTGGTTTGCATTACTTTTTTACACAAAATGGATTTCAAAGCACACATAATTTCTCGGTTTAAATCTTTAAATTGATGTTATGATATGAATGGATGATATAAATGAATGCGTAATTGGTTGCACAATATTTTCTCTAAAGGAGATTTTCATGGTTGAAGTGACGCGAAATGCTGCTAATGGCGATCTAGGAATCATTGCACTAAGAAGTTTCAGAGATATGGGTCAAAAAATTGACAAACATATTCAAAAAAAGAGACGGACAAACTCTACGTATTTAGTACCCACAAGAGATTTGCGCTTTTCTAACGGAGAAGGAAAGGTTCAACTGGATCAATCCGTTCGTGGTAAAGACATCTACATTCTTTGCGATGTTGGGAATTACAGCATCTCTTACAACATGTTTGGTTTTGATAATCACATGGGCCCTGACGAACATTTTCAAGATATCAAACGCACTATTTCTGCTATTCGCGGCAAAGCCAACCGCATTACCATTATCATGCCTCTCCTCTATGCCTCAAGACAGCACAGGCGCAAAGGGCGAGAATCACTTGACTGTGCCATGGCCCTACAGGAGCTTGAAAGACTTGGCGTCCATGAAATCGTCACCTTTGACGCTCACGACCCCAACGTTCAAAATGCCATTACTTTGACTTCCTTTGAAAACCTTTATCCCACTTTTGACATTTTGAAAACATTTGTCACCACCGAAAAAGACCTTGTTCTCCACAGAGACAACCTTTTAGTCATCAGTCCTGATACGGGTGCAATGGATAGAGCTGTTTATTATGCAGGTGTTTTAGGGGTTGATATTGGCCTCTTTTACAAACGTAGAGACCATACAACTCTCGTGAACGGCAAAAATCCCATCATACAGCACGAGTATCTCGGCAGCGATGTCAGCGGTGTCGATGTCCTCATCGTCGATGATATGATTGCTTCCGGTGAATCCGTTCTCGATATCGCCCATGAACTCAAACGCCGAAATGCTAAAGATGTCTACGTGGCATCAACCTTTTCTTTCTTTACAGAAGGTGTCGAAAAATTCCAAAAGTTTTACGAATCAGGCTTGATTAAGCGCGTTTATTCCACAAATTTGACCTATATTCCAGATCAGGTCAAGAAAGCTGAATGGTTTCACGAAGTTGATCTCTCTGACTTCCTCGCTAAACTCATCAATCGTCTAAATTACGATCAATCCATCTCTCCTTTTATGGATGCCACAAAAAAAGTCAAAGAACTTCTTGAAAGTAAAGATATGCTCTAAACTCACAAAAATCGCCTCGTCTTCACTGACGGGGCGTTTTAGATTTATACAGATTAAAACAAAAGGACCCAACGCCAAGAAAGTAGACTATCCATAAACAACAAGCATAACGCTAAGGACGCGAAGGGCGCTAAGAAACGTAAAAAAGGGGGGGGAGATTGCCCCTACTATAAAATTCAATTCGAATATTGTTGTACCAAGTCGCCTGCGGATGCCACAAAGAAATCAAAAAAACCAAGTATTTGAACCGACCAATAGAACCCAACGTCTCAACACCAACGAGCAGGAAGCAACCTCTGATATTCAAACCTTTCACGTTCTTACGCTTCTTGCACCCCTTGGCGTCCTTTGCGTAAATTCTTTTGAATTGCCTTTAAACTAACATTTGGTCTTTAAGTTCCGTGAGTTCATCTGTTGTCAAAGGCCTCCACTGTCCAATCCCCAGGTCACCAAGCAATAAATTCACAATTCGAATACGCTTTAAATCCACTGCCTCATAGCCAAACACAAAGCACATTTTTCGAATTTGGCGATTGAGTCCTTGGGTCAGTACAATGCCCATTGTATTGACATCTATCTTATAGACTGTGCAGGGGTTGGTCATAATCCCCTCTATAACGACACCTTGCGACATGGACTCTAAAAAGCCCTCTTCAATGGGTTTGTCGAGGGTGACTTCATATTCTTTTTCACGTGCATGGTCTGCTTCTAAAACGCGGTGGGCAAGCTCTCCGTCATTGGTGAGAAACATGAGCCCATGAGAATCCTTATCAAGTCTTCCCACTGGGAACACATAGTCGCCGAGATTCATAAAGTCGATGATGTTGTCTTTGACTTTTGACTCTGCCGTACAGGTGATTCCCGTAGGCTTGTTGAGCAGAATATAAAGGCGTGGCTGTTGGAGTAAGGGTTGACCCTCTAAAAGAACCACATCCTCAGACTCAAGCCATTGTCCTCCCTGACAGAGCTGCCCATTGACCGTCAAAAGCCCTTCCTCTATCCACCGATTCGCTTGTCTTCTTGAGCAGTACCCAAGGTTGCTTAATAATTTATTGATGCGCATGTTTTCCTCATTTGGCGGTATTTAGATTTGATTTATCTTCGTTGAATGCTTTGTGAATACAAGGAACTGTGCTAGACTAAAAACGGACCTCTCAGCGCAGACCCCCTAAAAGATCTGCCCACTGAGAAATCAAGTGTCACTTGAGGATTTTATGCGCATTTTAGCCCTTTCCGATGTGGAAAGCAGTTATCTCTATGATCATTTCGATATTAAAAACTTTGCTGGCGTTGATCTTGTTTTGGCGGCGGGAGATTTAAAGGCTGATTATCTTTCTTTTATTACCACAGCCCTCAACGTCCCTGTACTCTATGTGCACGGCAATCACGACAGTGCTTTACTCACCCACCCGCCTGAAGGGTGTATTTGCATTGACGATAAAGTCTATGTTCACAAGGGCATTCGAATAGCGGGGATAGGCGGGTGCATGCTCTATAAAGGCGGCCATTTTCAGTATACCGAGAGAGAAATGGCCTGGCGTATTTTCAAGAAAGTTCTATTGTACAGGAAAGGTATAGACATTCTTTTGACACATTCCCCAACCTTTGGACTAGGGGATGGCAAGGATCTGGCCCACACGGGTTTTAAATGTTTTTTTAAACTTCTTGACCGTTACAGTCCAAAATTTATGATACACGGGCACCAACACTTGAATTATGGTCAAGGCAACAGGGTCCATATCTATAAGACCACTCAGATCATCAACGCTTATAATTATACATCCATTGACATCTAGAAGGTGTAACACCTGTCCGTATCGACGATTTCAACGGTGTCCATAAACCAATTCATCTCTAAAATCTCGCTAGCAGTCATGGTCTCCTCACTTGAAACACGCAAGATTCCCTCCTTATCATAAATAGGACCACTGAAAGGATGAAACTGGTCAGCAATGATCAGTTTTTTCATGAGTTCAACCAATTTTGCTGTTTCAGCAGGTATATACTCAGGTGCATAATACAGATCGATGACCCCTGATTCCATACCCCACCAGAAGTTAATCACCCGACTCGAATCCGTTGTGTGTGAAGTCAATTTTTGATAGGAACCACTGAGCACACTTTCGATAATCTTCTGATAAAAGGTACCCCAGACCCAGACTGGTGCTGCCAGATAATTCTTTGGCTTATGGGTAGAGGGGTCAATGTCACACAGCATGGCGTAGATTCCATAAGTGCGCGTGACTTCCCGGGGCGTCGTGATATTTTTGTTGCTGACAATATCGGCGCCCAGTTCAATGAGCTTTTCACTAATGTCTGTGGAAACTTTAGGGTTATTCCACTCCCCCGTCCACGCCACCAAAAGCTTTGCCCGCGGATTGACCATTTTCATTCCCATGGCAAAGGCGTTGATACACGAAATCACCTCAGGGCTCTTATCTGTGGCTGTATAACCAACAATGTTGGTCTGGGTCATGGCTCCAGCAATGATGCCTGCTAAAAACCGCGGTTCATAAGTGCGTCCGAAGTAATTGGTCATATGGACATAGGGACGATTCCCAGAGCAACTGAAAAATTTGACTGTTGGATTTTCAATAGCACATCTGAGGGTCACCCGTCTAAACACTTCACTGGTGGAAAAGATAATGTCGTAGCCTTTTTGAGCAAATTCATGGATCATCTCATATGCCTGATCATCTTCTGGGACATCATCGATATAATCCGTCGTCACTTGGTCCTTAAAATAGGTTTCAATGTGCTGTCGTCCCAAATCATGTGAATAGGTCCATCCTGAAGACTCTACATTGCGCGCATAGACAAAGCCCACCTTGAGTTTCTTTTGGGTGATAATCGCACTCAGTGTCCCTAGTATGCCCGTTTTAGGGATCAACTCCGAGGAGGTGTGGATTTCTATGATTTCATCATCGCCATAATTTTGAAGCTCCATCAATAGATTTGGCATGACCTTTTCAGCTTGGATGCGGTCGAACTTCAGCGGGATTTGGTAGAGCTTTGCATACAAGAGAAAAGCATCTCCAGTGGTGCTTATGGCTGATTTTTCTGCTCGTTTCAAATACAGTAGTCTAAAAGGCACGTAGACATGGTGGTAGAAGTGCTTGTATTTTGTGTCATACATAGACAGTTCTGGTTCATAGTTTTCGAGGAGCATCAAAAGGCGTTCAAACCGTCTGGCTTTAGTCAGCCAGATTTCACTGATGCCAGTGATTTTATAAAAGTCTAAAAAAGCATAATAAAGAACAATGTCCTCATCCTGTTCGTCACACTTCGGTATCAACCGATAAATCTGGGCAAGAATCGTCACTGAATCAAAGTATTTAAGCACGCTGACGCGTTTATTGCCTTCCATTACATAGTAGTAATTCAAATATTCATAGACCTTAATAGGCTCCCTTATGCCCTCTTGCAAATGCGCTTCGCAAAGTGAAATCCACTTGCCGCCAAACTCGGTATTTTCATGTTCGAGTGGCATAAAGCCCTTTGAAAAAACCATTCTTCTCGCATTATAGTAGGTTCCCACAACTTTCTTTAAAGGGATTTCACGAACGCCTAAATCCACCGTAGCCACAATATCCACGTCTTTAAGAAGCCCATCCAAGGAGGTCAAGTGCCCTGACGTGCCTTTTGCCTTCATGTGCTTATACTCTTTTTTACCCTTAGCTTTTGCGTCTAAGTAGTAGCCTGTACCACGTTCACTCATCATGAGTACCGCTCCCTTTTCTTGTTCAACAAAGTCTTCATTACCTTTTTCTCGACGGTTTTAAAATGCTTCGTGGCCTGCCTAGACCTTTTTTTCTGTAGATG
>JBBRGL010000119.1:0-7995 GCA_038240675.1 Peptostreptococcales bacterium | reverse complement strand
CCTTTGCGTCACTGATGAGCTGTAAATTGACATCATGAAGTTCTAAAGCAACGTCAGCACAACCCTTGCGGTAAAAGCTAAAACTGCGCTCACCCTTTTGATCCAAATGGACAAATGCCAGCGTTGTGTTGACTTGATCGGACAAGACCAAGCCTTCTGTATGTATGCCTTTGTCTATGAGTGTCTTTTGGAGAAATGCGCCGAACGCATCGTCCCCTACCTTTCCGATGAAACCGGAAGAGGTACCAAGTGATGACGCCATTGCAAGCATGTTGCACGGCGCACCGCCTGCATTTTGCTTCAATAGAAATTCATTGTCCCTTTGAACGGGGGTAAAATCAATCAAAAGTTCGCCGACTGCAATGAGATCTACCATTTAACCCTCCAGTACATTTTTATATTCATTGCAAAGCGGATGAATAATGGATTCGTCCTCCTCCACTGTTGTAAAACGACTGACGGGTTCAGCGTTGTAATTGTCTGTGTGATCATCATTGATTGAAGAGACTTCGCCGCAAATCAAATCTCCGAATCCTTCTTTCGCCCAAAAAAGGTGGTACATAAAAGGCCTTAGGGTAATGCTGTGCCCATTTGGAATCTGGATTTCTTCACCCGCTTTCACCACTTGCCGAACGCCGTCTAAATCCACCTCTACATCGGTCATTCGGTCCACCTTGCCACCCTCTGTACGATTGAAAAGTTTGATGGCTAAAATCCCGCCGCCTCGGTTGATGAAATCTTCTGTCTTACTTGCGTGATAATGGTTTGGAAGTCTTTGTCCCTCTTTAAGTATAATCAATTTTTCAGCGTAAGGCGTGCCAAGTGTAGAATCATGGAGAGAACCATTTCTGAGGGTAAAGAGTACCGCCCCAAAGTGTTCAAAATCATTTTGACCAAAGTCAGTAATGTCCCACCCAAGCATGATTTCACGGATCATCTGCGTCTGATTCTGTTTGCTGCGCCACTCTTCTATAGTCCAGTACCCAAATGCAGGGAGTTTGATGCGGTTTTTTTCCAAAAGGTACTTGGCATAACTTAGGGCGTTATTGATTTGAGAGCGTTTCATGAGTGAGCCTCCTTGATAATTTGATCAACCACGGCTTTACTGAAATGATTTTATCGCTCACTTTCTTCAGTCCATCCTCTAAAATAACCTAAATCATTTTTAACCAAATCGACAAAGACTCGAACGAGTTTTTCATCATACAGACTACCAGAAAGCGCCAAAAGTTCAGTGAGGGCTCCATCTATGGTTTTGCCTTTTTTATAGACACGGTCAGTAATCATGGCATCGTAACTGTCGCAGATAGCAAGAATTCTCGCCTCTTCTAAAATTTCTTCGCCTTTTAAGCCCAAAGGATAACCCGAACCATCCATACGTTCATGGTGTTGCTCTATTATCTTAAAAACTACTTCTTCATAATTGGACAAAACGAGTTTCTCCCCTAGAGTTACATGCTTCTCAATTGAACAAAACTCTTCTTCTGTCAACTTGTCCGGCTTATTGAGTATGGCATCTTCAATAAAAATTTTGCCAATATCGTGGAAGTGAGCCGCTTTGTTCAAGTTATAAATGCGTCTAGAATGATAACCCATTTTAAGACCCATTTGTTTCGCCAGTGAATATACGCGATCTGAATGTGCCTTTGTATATTGATCCTTTTCTTGTAGTTCTGTCAAAAGCGCAATCATATTTACAGAAGATTTTTTAAACCGGCTAATGCCCTCCGCAATGTGAAGCTGGACCAAAAATTCTGTATGTTCAAGCATATACAGCGTAATCATTTCTTGAGTGTCACGAACCAACAATAAATCACCGGGGCTGAGTTCTCTCTTATTGGCTAACTCCCTGCATTTCCCTGATATGACCATATAACTTTTATAGCTCTCATCACCCCATAAGGGATCAACATAAAGAAAGCTCCCTTGATTAAACGTATAGCGTACAACCTCCAAGGTTTCGCTGTCATAGAGTTTTTGAATGCTGTTCAAATTGTATGTCACAGACTGTTCGATGCAGTCATGGTCTGCCTTAAAGAAAATACTCTCCATAGTGCCTCCTATTTGATCCGATATTGCCTTTGTATTTTTACCATTTTTTAATTTTTAGGCTGTTGATGATCGTCTTCTATTTTTCTACATTTAAAGACCCCAATACCTATTTTTAATTATACGGCTATCCCTGTAAAAGGTATAGATGGAATTTAGGCAAACCAGAATAAGACGTCAAAAGTCCTAGTTGATGATTTCTGTTTCGTCAATAGAACAGCACTCTCACTGGATAAAATCACCGTCAAAAATTTGGTGACGAATTGTGGCGTCAATCGTCATACTTTTTTGATTATTTTTAGGATCTCTACAATGGTTTTTCAATACAGTGACCTACGAGCTCCTCATCGACGTGGTAGAGAAACTTGCAAAACACAGAGATATAGCCTTAGAATACAAACAGTTTATTGGATGCTTCAACGGCTACGAATGCGTTGGACTTATAGTCGAATGGGCATTGATAAGAAGATTTGTCCCGTCACGCCCTCCCGCAAAAGCCCAAAAGTCCTGATCAAAGCCCTGAGCACAAGTTATAGGTAACCTCATAAAAAATGTCTGAATCAGAAGTTTTCACTTTTGATTCAGACATTTTCTGTTTTACGCTCACGTGTTTTCTTTTTTTCAAAATTCACAATAAACGCCTTGTCTTTAACGGGTCTATAGCTTAAACTTTTGAATTTGTCCTTGGAGCAATTCCGTACTTTCTTTCATCATCATGATCCGTTCTAAGATGCCACTTGACTTCAAATTGATTTCGCCCGTTCTTCCAGCGATGTCCTGAGTTCCTTCTGCGCCTTCAGTAGAGGCAGATGCAACACCCTCGACTGTGCGCAGTACATCTTGAATTGACGCCAATAGCTCTTCGGAAGTCGCACTGAAATCTGTGACGAGAGAATCGACAAACAGGGCGTCTGTTGTGTACTGCGTGGTGACATCGAGTAGCATATCATAATCCGCACTGACATCTTGATTCATAAAGGTTAAAAGGCTGTTTGAATGGGTTGAAAGATTCCTAACAGCTGCAGAAACCAATTTGGTAATGTTTTGTATTTCGACAACTGTATTTTTCGAAAGCTCAGCGAGTTTTCGAATTTCATCTGCCACAACTGAGAATCCTCTACCCGCTTCTCCTGCACGCGCTGCTTCTATAGCGGCATTAAGGGCCAATAGATTTGTTTGGGCTGTGATTTGCATGATTGTCGCAGACAAAACATCGATTTGTCCAACCACTTGTGAATCTTCAATGGCTTTTTCCAATGCACCTTTTGTCGTTGTAAATACTAGTTTTGATTTTTCTTGAGCAGTGTTTACGGCATCTTTTGTCATTGAAGCTCTGTGGCTTATTTCGCCAGCCTTTCGAGCGCCATCCTGTGATTTTTCTGCGATGGATCCTACTGCGCGTTCCATTTCTTGTGAAGTGGCATTCATCTCTTCTGCAGCGGCTGCTGTTTCTTCCATGGAAGCCGAAAGCTCCTGAGTGGTCGCCGATACGCCTTCAATATCATCGTTGAGATGCGTCATTAAACCATTGATATCGCTTACGATAGACTCCATGGCTACTGATTCATTTTGAACGCTATCGACAATTTGACGAATACCCGCTACGGAGTTCGCCAATGATATTACGAGTCCACCTATCTCATCTGTTCTATTCAGATACTTATCTTCAAAACTCACGCTCAAATCTCCATTAGCAACCTTCGTCAAGTTGACACTGACATAGTTGAGCCCTTGCAGAATACTTCTGATGATGATCGTCATGAAAAGGATGAGCAAAACAGCTGCAAGTACGCTGGCACCAACTGAAAAGACTGCACTGGAAGTCCGAACAGTGTTGAACCGTTCACTGGCTTCTTGATCTTCATTATTTAAACTGCTGACCAATTGATCCATCGCTGCATAATACTTTGCTCTTATGTCATCAAGATGTTGATCAAATTTATCAATTTCCTTTGCCGTTGCATTGCCTCTATTGAGAATGGCAAACACTTCATTTTGAACAGCCATTTTAAAAGCATTGATCTGTTTTGTCGCCTCAATAAGGAGTGCTTTTTCTGTCTCAGTATCTACTTTCTTTTGGACTGTATTGAGAGACAAAAGGACACGGTCTACTTCTTGATTCCATACGACTTCCAGATCTGTATCGAGCCCATTGATCATTGCATCTGAAACGATGCCGTATAAAACCATAATGTCATATTTATTGGAGATGAGTTGCTTTGCATCAAGGCCACGCTGGTAGCTTTGCTTTTGCAATTTTCCGAGTTCAGCGGACTGCACATAATTAAGACCACTTATCAGTAAAAGCGCAACAATTGCGAGTGCCAAACAAACCCAAAGTTTTCTCTGAATACTCAGCCCACCAAACCTCGTTTTTGCGACTAACTTCTCTGCCTTTTTCTCTAGAACCTTTTTTTTCAACTTCATGTATACACCTCACCATTTGTCGTCATTTAGAGCGTTTAATAAGCTCTCGCTCTATTCGTTACAATCCCTTAATATATTTACCCTTAAGGAATTTTACACCTTAACCCTTTACAAATCAAGCCTGTACAGTTCATTCATAGATTTTATGCCTATTTGATAAGGGTGTCAAAAGCAAGTTTCTCAAATATTCATACTGCATATAGCTCCAGTTGAACGATCCGGAACTATATGCAGTATGAATAGGATCAACTAAGGGCTTTTGACACACTACCAAAGTTAGTGTGTCAATTTTCGTCTATTTCGAAACTAGGGTGTGATGTGTATTCGAAAATGTCCTAAAATACCACAGCATTCGTATGGCATAGTGAATCGAAAGGGTTGTTCGGCGCTTCGCGTGGGACAGTAGTGGGACGGTCGTATTCGGGTGATTGTTTAGGGGTCTCAACCAGTTCCAATCACATGACGCTTACGATTCGTGTACTTTAATAAAGGATGAGGGTGTCAAAAGCAAGTTTCTCAAATATTCATACTGCCTGTAGTTCCAGTTGAACGTTCCGGAACTATATGCAGTATGAATAGGATCAACTAAGGGCTTTTGACACCCTAACCATATAGTGAATAATGTTGATTGTTTTACACCGAAAGTCGGCTAATCAATCTGCTATTCAGAAGACAGAATCCCTTGCGTTATAATAGGACATTATCGCTTGTCTTTCAGAAAATTTTCACTCTATTTCGAAACCAGGGTTGACAGCCGGAAGAAATCATAATATGATTATGGAAACGATACCGGAAACGTTTTCACGTTTCGAAAGGCGGCTCATTCTTTATGAAAGTATACACGATTAAAGATATCGCAAAGCTATCAGGTGTTGGTATTGCCACTGTTTCCCGAGTCATCAACAATAGACCGGACGTAAGCGCAGATACCAGAGAAAAAATCCTTAAAGTTATGGAAACCTATCAATACATTCCAAATGCCAATGCAAAACACCTCAAACAAACCACAACAGAAATTATCTGCCTGATTGTCAAAGGGCACTCCAATATGTTTTTTGCAGGCATTATTGAAATGATTCAGCGCAATATTGAATACCACGATTACATTCCTTTGGTTCATTATATCGACGAACACGACAATGAAATCGAAACCGCCAAACAGCTGTATATTGAGAAAAAAGTTAAAGGCATCATCTTTCTAGGCGGCAATATATACGGAAATGAAGATGCACTTCGAACACTCAAGATTCCCTGCGTTATTTCTACTTCGGGCGTTTCAGACAAGGCCTTCCCCAATGTTTCAAGTGTCTGTGTCGATGACCGCGCGGCAGCCCGGATAGCTGTAGACTATCTATTTACAAAAGGCCATTCACAAATAGCTGTCATCGGCGGACTCAGGGATTCTGTCAATAGCATCTGGAATCGTTTTCAAGGCGTAGAAGACAGTTTTTCATTGAACCACCAGACCTTTAATCCCAATTTTTATATCGAAAGCAAATTTTCATTGAGCGTGTCTTATGACCGTTTTACCACTTTTCTCAATCACAATAAAGACCATTTACCCACTGCCCTGTTTGCCATGTCGGACATTATGGCTTTAGGCGCTGCAAAAGCAATCAGTGATTTTGGCCTGAAGATTCCAGATGATATTTCTATTGTAGGTTTTGACGGTATCGAAATGGCTCATTTTTATATTCCAAGCCTGACGACACTGAGACAACCCGCGGATGAAATCGCCAAAGCCAGTGTTGATCTGATTTTAGCCAACATCGAAAACCCTTTGGAATCTGGACATACTATTTTACCCATTACCTTTATTGCCGGCCAATCGGTCAAACACCTTTAATCATTAACATCGTCAGGGTGACGATGATAATAGATAATCAACAATCAAAATTCTAGGAGGAACGAATGATGTTTAGAAATTCTAAGAAAATGATGAGTTTGGTACTTGTACTCTTGTTAGTCGCGTCACTCTTTGCAGGCTGCGCGCCTAAAGCGCCAGTGACACCAGACGCTACCGCAACTGAAGCACCTGCTGCTCCCGCTGAAAAAGAAAAAGTTGTTCTTAAAGTATGGGGTTCACAAGAAGATCAAGCAATGCTCGGCGAAATGGTGGATGCTTTTAAAGCTGCCAATACAGAAAAAGACTACGAAGTTACATTCGGCGTTGTCAGTGAAGCCGATGCAAAAGCAAAATACTTAGAAGATCCAGCTGCTGCTGCTGACCTCTTTGCATTTGCCAATGACCAACTTTATGATTTCGTCAACGCTGGCGCTCTTTATGAAGTCACTAAAAACAAAGCCGACATCGTTGCAGCTAACGGCGCACCTTCTATTGAAGCCGCTTCGACAAATGGCAAACTCTACGCATATCCTATGACTGCAGACAATGGCTACTTTATGTACTACGACAAAAGTGTTATCTCTGAAGAACAAGTTAAAACTATGGACGGCATTTTAGAAGCTGCTAAAGCGGGTAACAAAAAAGCCTTCATGGACGTTTCAAACGGCTGGTACATCGCATCATTCTTCTTAGGTGCCGGTGGCAAATTAGAAGTTAAAGATAGCAAACAACTTTGCGATTTCAATAATGCTAATGGCGTTGCAGCTGGTGAAGCCATCAAAGCACTTACTGCTCACCCAGCATTCTTGACAGGGGATGACGCTGTTCTTACAGGCGGCTTTGGCGACACAATTGCAGCTGGTATTTCAGGAACATGGAATGCTGATGCAATCAAAGCTAAACTCGGCGACAATTTTGCTGCAACTAAACTCCCTACGTTCACAATGGCTGGAAAACAAGTTCAAATGGGCAGCTTTGCCGGCTTCAAACTCATGGGAATCAACAGTTTAACAAAAGCACCTGTAGACGCTATGCTTCTTGCACAGTGGCTCACAAATGAAGAAAACCAAATCAAACGCTTTGAAGTACGCTCAATGGGACCTTCTAACATCAACGCTGCTTCAAGCGACGCTGTAATGGCCAATATTCCACTTGCTGCTCTCGCTGCGCAAAACATCTTTGCAACATCACAAAAAGACGTTCTCGGCAGCTACTGGGGACCTGCAGAAGCTTTCGGTACAGCTATGGAAGCCAAAGACTATGCTAAATCCGTTCAAGATTTGTTGAATGAAATGGTCACTCAAATCACTCAATAAGCTATCCCTTTAACATTCAAGAAATAGAGCTTCTTAAGATAGTATTCAAGTGATTTTCTATAGTTAGACATTTAGCCGGGCCGGGTATGTCCACCACATATGTGGCCACCCGCTCGGCTGTTTATTTTCTTCCTATACGATTGAATGACTCCGAATATGTTATAAATGATTAGGGTGTCAAAAGCCCGTAGTTGATCTTATTCATACTGCATATAGTTCCGGAATGTTCAACTGGAACTATATGCAGTATGAATAATCGAGAAACTTACTTTTGACACTCTCATCATGGATGAATCAAAAGGATACCGGTATATGTTGCCAGAGATATTGAACCTGCCTAATCTACATCAATCCAAC
>JBBRGL010000118.1:0-7995 GCA_038240675.1 Peptostreptococcales bacterium | reverse complement strand
CAATTTTCTTGAGATTTGCTATAATACATATCAATAAGTTAAATTTATGGTGAGAGGGAGGTTTATTTATGAAAGATTTTGGTGAAAAAGTTATACTCGCTTATTCGGGCGGTTTGGATACATCGGTTATTTTGAAGTGGTTGTCTGTTGAACGGGGACTTGATGTCATTGCAGTATGCATCGATATTGGTCAGAACGAAGATTTTGAGCAAGTCAAAATCAAGGCGCTTAAGACAGGGGCTTCCCAGGTCATGGTCATCGATGCAAAAGAAGAATTTGTTAAATCTTATATTTTCCCGACGTTGAAAGCGGGCGCTATTTATGAGGATGATTATTTACTCGGCACCTCATTTGCACGTCCTTTGATTTCTAAGCTTTTAGTGGATGTTGCCCATGCGGAGAATGCACATTTCATCGCTCATGGCGCCACGGGGAAAGGCAACGACCAAGTGCGTTTTGAGGCCACGATTATGGCCCTTGATCCATCGATCCAGATTATTGCACCTTGGCGCGAATGGACATTGAAATCCCGTGAGGATTTGCTCAAATACGCAGAAGAGCATGGCGTTGAAGTGTCAAACACGCTGAAGGATATTTACTCCCGTGACGAAAATTTATGGCATACCAGTCATGAGGGTGGAGAACTTGAAGATCCTTGGCAGGTTCACAACACGGGCATGTACAAGCGCTGCGTCACACCCGAAAACTCACCTGAAAAAGGAGAGGTCATTAGCCTTCGCTTTTTCAAAGGGATTCCGACCCATTTAAATGGTCACAATCTTTATAGCGTTGATCTGATCCAGAAGTTAAATGAAATCGCTGCAGCACACGGCGTTGGCGTTGTGGACATGGTCGAAAATCGCTTGGTGGGCATGAAATCTCGCGGCGTTTATGAAACACCAGCGGGGACGGTTTTGTTTGAAGCCCATAAGTGTTTGGAAAAACTGGTCCTTGACCGTGATACCCTCAGTTTCAAAAGAACCATTGCAAATAAATATGCTCAACTGGTTTATGACGGACTTTGGCATTCTAGTTTAAAGACCGCTCTCGACAGTTTTGTGGATGAAACCCAGCAGGTCGTCAGTGGGGTTTTAAAGGTCAAATTATTTAAGGGACGCGCTCAAGTAATCGCTATGCGTTCACAGCATTCTCTCTATTCTGAAGCTCTTTCTACATTTGGGGAGTCGGATATAGATTTTAATCATAAAGATGCAGAAGGATTTATCCACCTGTTTGCCCTTCCACTCAAAATCAAAGCCATGATGAATCTAATCGATATTACCGATGACGAGGTGGCTATATGAAGGTGTGGTCACCACGGTTTTCGGGGGAGATGAAGGAGGACGTGTTTGCGTTCAACGCATCCCTGAAAATCGATGGACGCCTTTACAAAGAGGATATTCAGGGGAGTTTGGCACACTGTAAAGAATTGATGCGCATAAACGTCCTAACTGAGGCGGAAGGACAGATTATTCAGACGGCCCTTGCCAAACTCATGGGTGAACTAGAACTTGGCATTATTACACTGAGCGAATCTTCTGAGGATATTCATATGGCCATTGAAAGTCTTCTGACCGCTGAAATTGGAGACTTGGGCAAAAAAATACACACGGGCAGAAGCCGCAACGATCAAGTGGCTCTTGACCTAAAACTCTATATCAAAAAAGCGACACACACGACACAAAGTCACATCAAAGTCTTGATGGAGGCCCTACTGGATCAAGCAAAGAGACATGCTCAGCAGGTGATGCCTGGTTTCACCCACTTGATGGGCGCTCAGCCCATCACCCTCGGATACCATTTGCTGACATATATGCATATGCTGAGTCGGGATTATAAACGACTAGACGACGTTTTTTATGCAGCGGATGCCATGCCTCTTGGGTCTGGCGCTCTGGCGGGAAGCAATTACCCCATAGATCGACAGCGGCTGGCTTCGGATTTGGATTTTGGACGACTGGCTGAACACGCAATGGATGCTGTCAGCGATCGAGACTACGTCCTTGATTATTTGTACACCTCTGCCATGGTGATGCAGCATCTCAGCCGTCTCTGTGAAGAGTTGATCCTTTGGAGCACCTCTGGATTTGGGTTTGTCAGGGTGAGTGATGCTTATTGTACGGGTTCAAGCATCATGCCTCAAAAGCGAAACCCAGATACCCTTGAGCTCATCCGCGGAAAGACAGGCCGGGTTTATGGCCACCTCCTCTCCATGCTGACGCTGATGAAGGGACTGCCACTGGCCTACAATAAGGATATGCAGGAAGACAAAGAAGCCCTTTTTGATGCCGTTGATACCGTGGACAGTTGTCTGAGTATGATGGCAGGCGTCATCAGTGGCCTTGAATTTAACGCAGAGGCAATGAAAAAAAGTGTGGATTTAGGTTATCTCAATGCCACAGAGCTTGCGGATTATTTAGTCGAGAAGGGGTTGCCTTTTAGAGATGCGCACCATTTAACAGGTAAAATCGTCAGCGATGCAGAAAAAGCACAAGTGACTTTGCAGAGTTTAAGTTTGGAAGCTTATCAAAAATATTCACCTTTGTTTGATGAAGACGTTTTTTTGGTCCTTGACTATAAAAATGCCATCAACCGCAAAAAAACCACTGGCTCTACTTCTTTCAAGTCTGTCGAGCGTATGCTCGGCAAAATGGAAGAATTGATGCATAAGCTCCACCGTGGTTAGCCTGTCAAAAAGGGAGTTTCTCAGTTTTTCTTACGCACAAAGAACTGGTTGGATCATCCAGCTCTTTATGCGTAAGAAAAAGATCAACTATACCTTTTTGACACGCTACCCTGGTTAGCCTGTCAAAAATGGAGTTTCTCGGGTTTTCTTACGCACAAAGAACTGGTTGGATCATCCATTTTTTTATTGCAAAAGCCTTAGGGGTAGTCATGTAGGCCTTGTGGTGAACATTTCCACAGGCGGCATTCGTCCAGAAGGCGATGGCCTTCGCATACGCCGAAAAGCCCTTGAACTGAGAATTCCCTGTATCATGAATATCGAAAAACTGGACGCCCTTCAAGCTGTTTTGTCCTCGGAATGCGAACATTCAGAGATTGAAGTTTTCGATATTTCGGACCTTACACTGAAATTTTAGCGGTTCAACAAGGATTCAGTTGTAGAATGTGCACAGAACAATAGACATTGACCTCGCATTTTTTGCAGAAAAGCTGTGAGGTTTTAACAAGAAAAAAGTTTTTTGAAAATTCTGTTGACTCCGTCAGTTTTCAGGCATATAATCATAAGAAATTCGAGGAACAAGGTGAAAAACATGACACAGACGATCTCTAAACCCCAAAATTCAGTATTCAACTTTTTTTATTTTAGCTTGGGCTTTTATTTTAGCACAGGCTATTTGACGTTGAATTCCATAGGGGCAAAATAGAAATCGTAGAAAGTTGAATCCGTAGGGAGCTTTTTAGGAAGCTCTCTTTTTTTTATGGTTTTTTATGAAGGGAGGAAGAAAGCAGGGAGAGCAGTTCGTTTTGGAAAAGCTCTGCCGTGTAATGGAATACCGCTGTACTTACAAAATGTTAAAAAATAATAATAAAGTTAAAAAGGAGAAACAACATGATATTGACACTCAAAAAAGGGACTAGCCCCGAAACAATCGACACTATTTTAAATCTTATTACAGAACAGGGTGCAAAAGCGAAGCATGTGAACCTTATGGACAAGGATCTGATTTGTATTGACGCTGGTAAAACAGTGGACCTGAAAGCGGTGACAGGCAGAAGAGACGTCCTCAGTATCCATCACGTGGGCTCGGCTTACAAGCTGGTGAGCCGTAAGTATCAACCGGATTCGTCCATCATCAAAGTTGGAAATGTAGAAATCGGCGGCTCAGGACTCACTATTATCTCTGGCCCTTGCGCTGTCGAAAGCAGAGATCAAATTATGCAAATCGCCGAATTGGTCAAAGCAAATGGCGCTCAAATACTGAGAGGTGGGGTTTTTAAGCCGAGGACATCCCCATATGCCTTTCAAGGGATGGGGGAAGAAGGACTTATGCTCCTTAAAGAGGCAGGTGAAACTTATGGCATGCCAGTGGTCACAGAAGTACTCGACGAAATCGGGTTTGACAGCGTGGTAGACCACGTGGACATTATCCAAATTGGCGCGCGGAATATGCAGAATTTTGCACTCCTCAAAAAAGCAGGCAACTGTCTAAAGCCAATACTCCTTAAGCGTGGCCCCTCGGCAACCATTGAAGAATTCCTTCTCGCGGCGGAATACATTATGGCAAATGGGAATCCAAACGTCATCCTCTGCGAGCGCGGCATTAAGACGTACGAGCCAATGACCCGAAATACACTGGATATATCCTGTGTCCCATTGATCAAGCATTTGAGTCATTTGCCGATCTTAGTCGATCCATCGCATGCTTCTGGGGATAGAAAGCTGATCAAATCCTTGTCTTTAGCCGCTGTGGCAGCAGGTGCCGACGGCGTCATGATAGAAGCGCACAACAATCCAGATCAAGCCCTCTCAGATGGCCCTCAGTCTATTTTGCCCGAGCGTCTCATGGAGATTAAAGAAGCCATGAACAGAATTGCCGAGGTCCTTGCAGTATGAAAGAAACCATTGCAATTATCGGACTTGGCCTTATGGGGGGAAGTCTAGCCAAACGCATCAAGCAGTTTAGGCCAGAGTGCAGCATTATCGGCTATGACGAAAATCGCGAAGTCATCTTAGCCGCAATCGACGGCAAAATCATCGATAAGGGCTATATGCAGATCAATCAGGATATTAAGAAGTCAAACTATATCGTCGTCGCCATACCGCCACTGGTTTTTCCCAGTGTCGTGTCCACTCTGACGGCCTTTGATATTCCAGCACAGACCATCATTACGGATCTTCTCAGCGTCAAAACCTGCTGTGAGATCTGGATCAAAGAAGCGAACCTCACGGCATCCTTTGTGGGAGGACATCCCATCTGCGGTCACGATAAATCGGGGTTTGCCCATAGTCATGCAGATTTTTTTGACCAAGGTCCATACTGCCTTATGGCGGCAAATACCGAAAACGGCGAGGCTTACGCCAAATGGGAAGCCTTCCTTAAATCCCTTGGGATCACGACCATGGATCTGACACCTGAGGGACACGATGAACTTATGGCCTATGTGAGCCACATGCCCCACGCCATTTCCTATATGATGTCCCATTTGGCACTGGGCAAGCAAGATGTGCAGACCCTGGGCAAAAGCTTCAAGGAGATGACCCGGATTTCTAAAAGTTCTGCACGGCTATGGACGGATATATTTGCCCTCAACCAAAAGCCCCTGCTACATGTCCTTCATCAAATGAAAAACGAAATCGTTCATTTGGAATCCCTCCTTGAAGGCAAAAATCAAAACGCACTTTTTCACTATCTCAACGAATCTCAAGTCCTTCGCATCAATAGGGAAAAGGAGGGCATATGTTGGAAGAATGGCGAAACGAAATCGATATTGTCGATTTAGAAATTATAGAATTATTGAATAAAAGGCTTACGATTGTTTCAAATATTGGCAACTACAAGCGGTTGACAGACCAGCCTATCTACAATCCACTCCGTGAAAAAGAACAACTTGAGAAATGGGCTCAGGTGTTGGCAGAAGATAAAAACAGTCCTTACATTATTCACATCCTTAAAACAGTTGTGGAAGTCAGTCGATCAAAGCAAGAAAATACCTTAAAAGGAGAAAAACAAAATGAATAATACGGTCTATTATAGAGGAACAATGGGTGCATATAGCAGCCTAGCAGCGAGAGAAGCACTAGGGAACAAAGTCGAACTTACTGGCGTCGATAGCTTCAAAGCCGTCGTCGAAAGCGTCACGCAGCATAAAGGAAGTCTTGGTATTCTCCCTATACAAAACTCCATCTCAGGTGCCATTCGGGAGACTTATGACCTGCTCAGAGAAAACAACCTGAAAATTGTTCAGGAAGTCGTCATCCCCATACGCCACGCATGGATGACTCTTGAGGAGACGGCAATGGAGACGATTACCGATGTGGTCAGTCACCCCGAAGCGCTTTATCAGTGTCAGGAATTTATACAAGGACGGGCGCTTAAATCCACACAAAGCGACGATACTGCCACCTGTGCCAAACAGCTTTCAGAGAGTAGACAGCCGGGAACAAGCGTCATAGCCCATGAACAAGTAGCAGGCCTGTTCGGCCTTAAAATCCTCGAAAGAGATATACAGACAGAGGATTTGAATCAAACGCGGTTCATTATCTTTGGCAATGAACAAGGAAGCACGGCCGGCACCAAAGCCTCTGTATACATCGAAATAGAAAATCAGCGGGGTGGCCTCTATCAAATCATCTCTCAACTGGTCTCAAAACAAGTTGACATTATCAGCATCGAATCCCGCCCCATACGTCATAAATCCTTCGAAATAGGGTTCTTCCTAGACTTAGAACTTCAAAAACCCGAAGATCTGATTCACATTGAAAAATCGCTAGATCCCCATTTGGACCATTATTGTCTGTTAGGACAATATGAGCCGTTTGGGGTAAGGGGATAAACGAAGAAATTCGCAGATTTTCAGCGGTCTCCTTGAATTCTGGCCTGTTTTTCGCTATGATGACTACATACAGCAAAACAGGAGGAGTATAAAATGGTCGAACGCATAGAAAAGACGGTGGAGTGGATTAGAGATATTGTCACAGTGTCGAAGACTGAAGGGATACTGGTGGGTTTGTCTGGGGGCATCGATTCAGCCGTTGTGGCATTTTTGATCAAAAGAGCTTTTCCAAGCAATAGTCTCGGCGTCATATTGCCGTGTAAATCCAGTCCAAAGGACGCAGAAGATGCAGCAGCCTTAGCGGAGGCCGTCGGGATCAGTACCTTTAGAATTGACCTGACAGAGGTTCAGAGCACTTTGCTGCATAACGCTGTCACTGCTATGGGTGATCACAAAAAAGATCATCTCATACGTCTCACAGATGCCAATTTGAGAGCAAGACTGCGCATGAGTACCCTTTATGCAGTGGCCAATGCCAACAATTATCTTGTGGCAGGGACAGACAATGCCGCAGAGGTCTATACAGGCTATTTCACTAAATACGGAGACGGGGGCGTGGATTTACTGCCCATCGCAAGCCTCACCAAACGTGAAGTCTATGAATGGGCTAGGGTTCTAGGTGTTCCACAGAGTATTTTGGACAGAGTGCCGTCAGCAGGTCTATGGGAAGGCCAAACGGATGAAACTGAAATGGGCACAACCTACGACATGATTGATGACCTTATAGAAGGCAAAGAAATACCTCAAAAGGACAGAGAAATCATAGAAGCCCTCCACAGCCGAACAGAGCATAAACGCATGATGCCGCCAGCGTGTCCCAGTTTTAAGGTAGAATAAGTGAAGAATCATTTACAAGCTCAGGGCAACCCGAGCTTGTTTTTTCGAGAAATAGAGGAAACAAAGTGGACCAGGTGAAAAGGAGAAAATATGTCGTTTTACAAACTCGGGATCAAGGGCGATTTGGTGTATTCTCTTGAACTTAAAAATATTAGTACGCCGACGCCTATTCAAGTTTTGAGTATTCCACCTATTTTGGCGGGGAAAGATTTGATTGCAGAGGCGCAGACGGGGACTGGGAAAACATATGCTTTTTTACTCCCTATGTTTCAAAAGATGGTTGCGGATACTCAGCGAATTCAAGGACTTGTCATTGCACCGACGCGGGAGCTTGCGATTCAGATCAGAGATGTGGCGAGACAACTGTCGGAAATAAAGCCCCTAGGGATTCTGGCAGCTTACGGCGGACAGGACGTGAATGCACAGCTTCATAAGTTAAAGGAAGATGTCCATCTTGTCATAGGGACGCCGGGAAGAATTTTGGATCACCTGAGACGAGGCTCCATTGATCTGAGCCATTTAGAGTTTCTCGTGGTGGATGAAGCAGATCAGATGTTTGCTATAGGCTTTATGGAGCAAGTGAATGAAATCATTGAACACCTGCCAAAATCCAGACAAACCCTTTGTTTTTCTGCTACC
>JBBRGL010000117.1:0-8007 GCA_038240675.1 Peptostreptococcales bacterium | reverse complement strand
GTATAGTGTCGTTACTTACATTTTACCAAACGCGGGAGCATTTTTCATGCAATATTTAAACTTTAATTGCTAAAGATGTTATATTTTAAATGCTTTCAGGGTGATTCTATGCTGCGAAAGTTGAGTTATTATAGTCTACAGAACTCGCGGCGTGAATCAAAATTTATAGCCATAGCCGAATCGAGGAAATCGTTTGCGTAGAATTTATGAAAATCAGCGCAATGACTCATTTTGAAGAGTTATCGTTAATCTATTACAATTATAATGGCTATGATTAGGGAAATGTTTGTGGTAAAATACTAAAAGAAAGCGCTTAATAGTCTGAAAATTTAGTTTATTGCTACAAGAGGTCTGAGGCGCAAAAAGCTTATAATAAGATAATTGATTTGAGTGTCAAAAGTAAGTTTCTCGATTATTCATAGTGCATATAGTTCCAGTTGAACATTCCGGAACTATATGCACTATGAATAAGATCAACTACTGACTTTTGACACTCTCATCATAATTCAGGAATCATAAATATTGAGGTGATCAAATGAATGCGTTTGAGTATTTTCGGCCAACAACACTAAAAGAAGCTTTAAATTTGCTTCAGGCCTATGGCGAGGATGCTGCCCTGTTAAATGGCGGTACGGATTTAATTGTCAGAATGAGAGAGGGACATGTGTCTCCTGCTTATTTGGTCGATATTAAACACATACCAGGGCTCAGCGATATCATTGTTCAAGAAAATAGAATTACAATTGGCGCCTGTGTACTCCTCAATGATTTAGCAGCTCACCCAGTTATCAAATCTCAATTTTCTTTTTTGGCTGAGGCCGCTCTTACTATTGGTTCAAAGCAAGTGAGGAACAGAGCAACTTGCATTGGAAACATATGCAATGCCTCTCCCCTTGCGGACACGGCCACGCCGTTATTGTCCTTAAATGCAACCATTCATATTTACGGCGAAGAGGGTGTGCGCACAGTGCCAATCAAGGACTTTTTCGTCTTTGTGCGTCAATCGGTGCTAAAACCCAATGAAATCGTTACGGGGATCTCCTTCGCGACAAACGAAAATGCAAAAGGAACCTTCCGTAAAATATCTCGGCGCAAGGAAGTGGATTTGTCCACGGTCTGTGCCACTTTGGTCAAATCGGACAACGGCTTTTTCTTGAGCCTAGGTGCAGTTGCGCCTACCCCTATAAGACTTTACAAAACAGAGGCTTTTCTCAATCAAGCTATTCTTGATGAAAAATCCATTGAGGAAGCAGTGATGATTGCATCCGGAGAAGTGCGACCCATCAGTGATATTAGAGCGTCAGAGGAATACCGCCGTGAGATGGTGCAAGTCGTCGTGCGAAGTGCACTGACAGAATGGCTTTAGGAGGCATATTGTGAAGAAAATTATACAATTTACACTCAACGGTGAACAGATAGAACATGCAGTAGAGACGCACCAAACGCTCCTTAAAATGATCAGGGAAGACTTTGATTTGACGGGGGCGAAGGAGGGCTGTGGTGCCGGGGAATGTGGTGCCTGCACGGTGATTATGGATAATAAGGCTGTCAATGCTTGCTTGGTTCTGGCTGTTGAGGCTGACGGGTCGACCATAGAAACCATTGAAGGTCTAGCTGTCGATGGCGAACTGCACCCGCTACAGGTATCCTTTATTGAAAATGCAGCACTCCAATGTGGCTACTGCACGCCTGGCATGATTATGACAGCCAAGGTGCTGCTTGAAGAAAACCCGCACCCCACTGAACAAGAAATCAAAGAGGGTATCAGCGGCAACCTCTGTCGTTGTACGGGTTACAAAAAAATTATTGAAGCGATTCAATATGTGGCAGATCAAAATAAAGCATAGGGGGGATGAGTTTGAAATTTGTAGGGAAAAGCGTAAAACGTGTTGATGGGATCAAGAAAGTGACAGGTTCATTGAAATACGTCGATGACATTAAACTCTCTCGCATGCTTTATGTGGCTGTCAAAAGAAGTCCACATGCCCATGCTAAAATTATAAGCATCAATTTTGAAAAGGCAAAAGCTTTAAAAGGGGTTAAGGATATCATCACAGGCGATCAATTCACGAAGCGTGGCGGACTTTATTTAGAGGATAGAAACTTTTTAGCTGTAGGCAAGGTAAGATATAGAGGTGAAGGGGTCGTCGCACTCAGTGCTGAGTCTGAAGATATTGCGCAGGCGGCACTTGCCCTTATCGATATTGAGTATGAACTGTTGCCAGCAGTCACTAATGCCGTGGAAGGCATGAAAGAGGGCGCGCCACTTGTACACCCAGACTTAGGGGATTATAAATATGCACCTGTATTTTTCCCAGAACCAGGGACAAACATTGCAAATCATTATAAGCTCAGAAAAGGGAATGTGCCAGATGCTTTTGAAGCTGCAGATTTAATCGTGGAAAATGATTTTTTTGTGCCCCATGTACAACACGTTCCCATAGAAACACATGTGGCTATTGCGCAAATGGATACGGATGGCTATCTGACCATCTGGGCCAGTTGTCAGTCACCTTTTGCTGTCAGACAAACAGTGGCCGCAGCTTTTGATTTACCGCTTAATCGATTGCGCGTCTTAGCGCCGGCTGTAGGTGGTGGATTTGGATCGAAGGCAGGGACAACGCTCGAAGGCATTATTGTTCCACTTGCAATGCGCGCTAAAGGCAGGCCGGTTAAACTCACCTATTCCAGACAAGATGAATTTGAAAACGCCTATGTCAGACAAGGATTACATGCCCATATCAAAACCGCCGTTAACAAAGATGGCAAGATTATTGGGGTGGAAAATATGTTTATCTGGGACGGTGGCGCTTATACAGAATACGGTGTCAATATAGCGAAGGCCGCTGGTTATGCATCGGCAGGGCCTTATGACATCGACAATGTTTGGACAGATTCTTATTGTGTATACACCAACCATCCTGTCGGAGGTCCTTACAGAGGATTTGGCATGTGTGAAATTCATTTTGGTATTGAACAGAATTTAGACATCATCGCTGGAAAATTGGGAATATCACCTTTAGACATTCGTCGTATCAATGGCATGAAGGCTGGAGGGACGACGGGTACGGGTGAAGTTGTTACACAATCTGGGTTGATGGATTGTCTTTTACAAGTGGCTGTGGACATCAAACTTGATGAAGTCAGTGTGCCGACCTCTCCAAGAAAAGTGCGCGGAAAAGGAATTGCCTGTGGCTGGAAGGCACCATCAATGCCAAGCAATGCCGCATCTTCCGCCATCATTAAACTCAATGAAGATGGTACAGCGCACCTTCTCGTAAGCGCTCAAGATATCGGTCAGGGGTCTGACACGGTGATGACACAGATTGCGGCTGAAGTTCTTTCAATCTCTCCCGAAAAGATCACTATACGCACTGGGGATACAGACCACACGCCTTATGAATGGCAAACTGTCGCATCTCGTATCACGTATTGCGCAGGTCGTGCTGTATATGAAGCTTGCAATGATGCCATGGATCAGCTCCTTGAGCTTTCTCAAATCAAACTCGGCATTTTCAAAAGAGATCTTGAGTTAAGAGATGGGTACGTCGTATCTAAGATTTATCCCGATAAAAAGGTTGCCATATCCGAATTGGCGCTCGGATTAAACTTTGAAGATGGCTCCGCTATCCATGGACCTATTATTGGCAGAGGCTCTTTTGTTCCACCGAATGTTCGGAATGCTGATAAAAAGACAGGCCTTGGGGATCACCCTGTAAGTTTTTGGACATATGGTGTTCAGGGGGTAGAAGTGGAAGTGGATTTAGATACCGGGCAGACGAAGGTGCTTAAAGTCGCTTCGTGCTTCGATGCAGGACGTGTCATGAACCCACAGCTTCTTGAAGGACAAATTGAAGGGGCGATTGTTCAAGGGATAGGTACAGCACTTTTTGAAGAGCTCATGCTCAAGGACGGGAAAGTACTCAACCCTTCTTTTGTGGATTACAAGATTCCAACAGCTGATGATATGCCAGAAATGATCATTAAGTTCGTCGAAAATCCCGAGGAAACAGGTCCATTTGGTGCACGAGGTGTAGCTGAACCCGCTATGGTTCCCTCGGCGCCCGCCATTGCGAATGCCATTTTTAATGCAACTGGGATTCGCCTCAACACGATGCCTATGACCGCTGAAAAAGTTCTTCATGCGATCAAAGCTAATAAAAAATGATTCAAAGGAGAGGAAACACACTAGGAAGAGGAGGATTTTATGGGAGAATCGAAAAACACGCATGCAATCACTGACGTTACACAGCTAGGCACGCCGAAAATGTTAGCACTTGGTCTACAACACACTTTCACCATGTTTGGCGCAACAGTATTAGTCCCTATTATCACAGGTCTTGATGTTTCTGTATCATTGTTTTTAGCTGGTGTTGGTACACTATTGTTCCACTGGATCACCAAAGGAAAGGTCCCTGCATTTTTAGGATCATCGTTTGCTTTTATCGCACCAATGCTCGCTGTAGCAGGGACTCACGGTCTCGAGTATGCAAGGGGCGGGATTGTAGTCGCAGGTTTTGTGTATCTTATTTTGGCCGCACTTATGTATTTTTTTGGAGCCGATCGTGTTATTAAGTTCTTCCCACCAATTGTCACTGGTCCTATCATCATCGTCATTGGCCTTAAACTGGCACCTGTCGCCGTGGATATGGCGAAATCCAATTGGTACTTAGCACTTTTGGCTTTCACCATTGTGACGATTGTCAGTGTATTTGCCAAAGGGTTCTTAAAAGTTATTCCTGTTATTATCGGCCTTATTGGATCATATGTCGTCGCTGTCGTTTTTGGCTTAGTTGATTTTACGGCAGTCAACGATGCGAAATGGTTTGCAGTGCCCGCTTTTAGCATGGCAAAGTTTAACCTAGACGCCATTTTAACCGTCGCCCCAATTGCACTGGCTACAATGGTTGAGCACGTTGGTGACGTTATTGCCATCGGCGCTACTGTCAAAAAAGACTTCGTCAAAGATCCTGGACTCACGCGCACCCTTATTGGAGATGGTCTTGCAACTGCACTTTCTGCAATGCTCGGTGGACCAGCAAACACGACTTATTCAGAAAATACAGGCGTGTTGGCATTGACTAGAGCTTGGGATCCTAAAATCATGAGAATTGCAGCTGTTATGGCGATCATTTTAGGCGTATTCGCTAAATTAGGCGCCGTTATTTCGACGATTCCTGCTGCGATCATCGGTGGAATCTCCATCGTATTGTTTGGTATGATTGCCTCTATTGGTGCAAGAACACTTGTTGAAAACAACGTGGATTTTAACCTCTCGAGAAACCTTATTATCGCCGCTACAATACTTGTACTTGGACTTGGCGGCGCTGTATTGCCAATCGTTATTGGCGCATTTTCACTTAACATCGAAGGCATGGCGTTGGCTGCTTTTGCTGGAATATTCCTCAATGTAGTGTTGCCAGAATAATAATTGATTAGGGTTTCAAAAGTCCTTAGTTGAATATATTCATACCCCCTATAGTTCCGGATTGTGCAACTGGAATTATAGGGGGTATGAATATTCGAGAAACTTACTTTTGACACCCTTATCATATTCAGAATGGCTTAACATTGAGACCGGTAGGAGAACGACTCTCTTACCGGTCTTAATTGTTTCTGGGTAACAATGATTTGGCTCTTTTTGACGTATTTGTTGGTGAGCGTTAACAATACATCCTTGCTTTATTAGCAGTATAGTGAGTATAGTGGTATAGAGGTGACTATTCATGCAGAATAATATAGGCGTTCGTGTCAAAGAAATTTTAGAACTTGACTGTTTAAAAGGAGCGACGACGCTCTGTGGTCATGGAGGCCTTGAACATTACATTACGAAGGTTAATGTCATGGAAGTGCCAGACATCATCAACTGGGTCAAACCGGGTGAGTTTTTGTTGACCACTGCTTATTCCATCAAGGACGATATTCAAAAGCTCAATGAAATGATTCCCATCCTTAAAGAAAAAGGCGTGGCGGGTATTGGCATCAAGACAAAGCGTTATATTGAGGAACTGCCTGAAAGTGTCACGATGACAGCCAATCGGTTGGATTTTCCCATTATCAGTATTCCCATTGAAGTTTCTTTCGGAGATGTGATCACCAATATACTCACATCCGTGGTCAGTAGACAGACGTCTTTGCTGATTCAAATTCATGAGTTCAACAACAAACTCAAGGATATTATGCTGCGCGGCGGTGAGCTTTATGAAATTGCCCAAATGATTTCAGATGTGGTCGATTCGCCGACGGCTATTACAGAGGATATATTTAGAGATTTTGTGATCGTGGCAGATGACGAACATAAAAAGTGGATTATGCCCATTATGGATCAAGTCTATCTCAAGAAAACCATCAAGCATAAGCGTTCCTTTAAAGATTATGGCATTGAGCACTGTGAGGATTTTGTTGAGGGAAGAAACATCAAACGTGTCATGATTCCTATTTTTTCCGCAGATACGCTCTACGGCCACGTGATGATTTGGAATATCAATGACACCCTCTTAGACGCCACCTTGTTTATGATAGAAGCTGCTGCTTCGCTTATTGCCCTCAATTCTTCAAAAAAACTATCGGTTTATGAAAATGAAAACAAGCATAAAATAGAATTCATCGAAGAGCTCCTTTCAAGCAATGAGCATCAGCTATTGAGAGCACTTGAGAAAGCATCCTATTTTGATTTTAATAAAAGCAATATCTACGGCGTCGTATTGGCCACTTTGATCGAGTCCAACACTGACGTCAAGTTGACCCCCAATAACAGCACGATACTTAAACAGCTCAACTCAAAGCTCATCAGCGTCGTTGAAAGGTTACAGAGATCTTATAAAGCAGAACTGATCTATGGGAACAAAAGTGATAGAGTCGTTTTTTTGCTTGGATTTGATGCCAATAAGGACGAGGTGTATATCAAGCAACAAATGTCGCTTTTTTCAAAGGACTTGTTGGCATTTTCAAAACTTGAAAACATCCATCATTCTGTAGCTATAGGCATAGGAAGACCTTATGGCAATTATAAGGATCTTTACAAAAGTTATAGAGAGGCTGGGCGTGCAATTCAAAAAATGGCCCTTAGTCGGTATCAAGAGCATATCCTACACTTTGATGAACTGGGGATTTACCGCATTCTATCCAACGAAGAGATTCAGCCTGAACTTTATCAGTTCTTTATGGAAACCTTGGGTCCAATTGTGGCCTATGATAAAGAAAAGGAGGGCGACTTGCTAGAGACCCTCAAAGCGTATTATCAATGTGGTTGCAATTTAAAAAAAGTGTCCGAGGAAATGTATACCCACTACAATACAGTTATTTACAGGATGCAGCGTATACGGGAAATAGCGAATATTGATTTTAATGATCCGAATGTTTCGCTTAATGTTCATATTGCCCTTAAAATCATGGATATTTTGAAACCAGAATTAGGGCTTGACTAAGATAAAGGAAGTGATGGGATGGAAGCGCAAATGGTGGCGAAGGATCTTTTGGAGTATTTGAAGCACAACACCAATAATCGTGGACACATTCACTCCATATTCAATGAGTCCTTCAATCTGATCGATCAAGAGGGCGAATTGATCACCTGCTTATCAGGACATAAGGATATTGAACCCATGAGTGTTCTTTTGAACATGACGGTCAGAGAAATTCAGTCCTTGACCCTTGAGGACACAGTCGAATTTACACTGAACGGATTTTTAATGACTAAGGCAAATCGACGTGTCAGTTTTAAAAAGGCAGTTGTATGGGATCCGGTGGCAAATGTAGAAGGTGAATTAAATCCTTTGACCCTTCAAGAGGAACGCGTAGAGAACATTAAGAGCGTTTTAATCGACGAAGGATCCATGTTTGGCATTGCGCCGTTGATTCACAGTGTTGCATTTGGGTTACATGGTGTATCCTCAGTGAAAACAGAGACAGTGACGAACGAATATTGTAATTTTATTGAAGACCGGGTCATCAACTTCCTTCAGCATATATGTGAGGAAAATTATCAAGCAGCGTTAACCTGTATAC
>JBBRGL010000116.1:0-8174 GCA_038240675.1 Peptostreptococcales bacterium | reverse complement strand
GGCCCTGTTATTCCGGGCCTTCACCTCTACAAAAATCAACCGTTTTTTATGCATCATGACCAAGTCGATTTCTCCCATTTTAGACATGTAGTTCTTTTGTACTAGACGATAGCCTTTGTTTTCCAGCATTTTCAAAGCCATTTCTTCTCCAAGTTCTCCTTTAGTGTTCAATTTTTCACCTCAGCATTTAATCATACACGGCATCAATTTTGCTGATAAATACCAAAACTTCTGCGACGACTGCATACAATGACTCTGGTATCTCTTGTCCAATTTGAAGTTGCATCAGTTGACTGGAGAGTTTCTCGTCGACAAATACAGGCACCTCATGGCTTTTGGCCGTATCAATAATATTGTCCGCCACAAGTCCTTTGCCTTTTGCGAGGACTTTAGGGGCGTTTCCAGCTTTCTTGTCATACTTGATTGCGACAGCTTTTTTTTTTTTATCCATCACTACACCTTCCGATCAAATCTTTTGAAGTCTACAGGTTCGAATTGTTCCTGAAGATCTATGAGATGTGTTGGTTTTGACTTGACCTCAGCTTTGACAGTGACATGATAGCCTAAGGGTTCCAGCTGATCCGCCAAATCGGTGCCGTGAAATGCTATAAAGTCTTTTATTTTTTCACTTGAGGCATCAAAGGTGATATTGATATTCTTCATTTGAATTTCAATCATAGCACCAACCTGGCCTAATTTTTCCGTGGTCAGTGACACATAAATCCGGAGATCTTCTGGGTTTATTTTTTTGCCCCTTTGCCTTTTTTCCACATACAGCTCCATAGTCTCAAGCTTGTCGTTGATCATCAGAGGATACTGGGAGAGTATAAAGGGTAAATTGGTCATTTTAAAAATATCGGTGACCGCTTTATTCGCCCAAGACATATCCTGAACTTGGAGCGTCGACTTGTGGCTAGATTGTTCTAAGAGTTGAGCTGTCTCTATCAATTTTTTGGTCAATTCTTGTAGATTTTCTTGAGACTTAAAAATTTCGGGTTGAAAATCATTGAGCAAGCTTTTGAGCGCTTCAATCCCCTTGGCCACTGCATCGGGTTGAAGGGTATTTCCCTGAACTGAAAATAAATCATTGAGTAGGCTTTTGAGATGTGTGCGGTTAAAAACCTGACCTACAGCAAATAAGGACTGCGGCGTTGGTGGAATTTCAAGCTTCATCAAAAAAGACAGTGTTTTTAAGGATTCTTTAGGGTCTTTCAACGCTTCAAGGCCATGAAACAAAACGTTTACTTGTTTTGCCGTCAATTCTCGCAGGTTCTGAGTGGCTTCTGTATTCTGCGCAATCACCGGAGTGGAGAGTTTTGAATGTTCAGTGAGCTCAGCTTTATTTTGAAGGGTGGGTACTTGCTTTTGAATTTGTATTTCACCTGTTTGCGGAAGTTGTATTTTAAGATCCGTCTTTAATGCGGCATCAGTGTCAACAGGAAATTGAGAATTCTGAAGGACTGTGGTCGAGGGCGGAACAGTTGGCTTTTGAGAACCTTGCATCACCTGTCCTTGGAGACTGGGGGCAGCTTCTAAAGGGGCCGATGAAGCGGGCTGAGCTGCATTTTGTGCTAAGCTTTTTTGTAGCGCTACGGCAATTTCTTTGATGCCCATTTCTAAAAATCCTTTAAGCTGTGATTGCGCAGCAAGCTGTTCCGGTGGTTGCTTCATCAACATTTCTAGTGCACTTTGCATGACCTGAAGGGTTTTGACATTGGCTTGTGTCAAAGGATTTTTAAATGAATTGAGGGCTTCAAGTGCGCTACGGTTTTTTTGAGTATCAGGGAGATTCAGGGTTTTTAAAGTTTCTGAAAGAACGTCTACTGATTTTGCAGCGGTTTCAAGCCCTTTGGGATCAAGTGTTTTTTCGACTAAAAGCTGCTTTGAATCACTTCGGGTCACTTTCAAAAACACCTCTTCACCCACTTGGAAATTGGCTGGGTTTTTCACATTAGCCTTGACTAAATGCCCTTCTAGATTAAGAAGAACACCCTTTTGCAACAGTTCTGCTACGACCGCATTCAAAACATCCCCCACTTTTGGAGGTGTGAGGGATCCGGAAGTTTCCTTGATGGCTACTTGATTGACCTGCGTTACCAGATTGTTATCGCTTATTCTCACATGCCTCACTCCATTTTCTCAAAAAACTTTGCCGATGGATCTTCGAAGGGCCAATACTGTCTAAAGCAGCATAGTGCTCTCTGGTGCCATATCCTTTATGGTTGTTGAATCCGAATTCTGGATACGTTTTGTGATACTCTAGCATCAAGTGGTCTCTTGTCACTTTGGCAATTATTGACGCACAGGCGATGGCATAGGATTTTTCGTCCCCTTTGATAATACCGTGAACCTGCTTATTCTGTGTTTTTAGAGCCACTGCGTCTATGAGGATCACTTGAGGGTTTACGTTCTCTAGAGCTATGGTCATGGCTTTTTTAGTCGCTTCCAGAATGTTGATAGCATCAATTATTTCTGGTCCAACAATTCCTACGCCATACCCGATACAGGTGTCTAAAATTTCAAGATAGAGTTTTTCACGCATGGCTTCAGTGAGTTTCTTTGAATCGTCTATATACAAAATTTTTGAATCAATGGGCATAACAACTGCAGCTGCGACTACAGGACCCGCCAATGGGCCTCGACCTGCTTCATCAACACCAGCTACTTCTGACAGAATGTACCCGTAAGCGCTATCGTATGCCTTCATTTCATTCAGTTTATGCAAAGCACCTGTGTTTTTAGCAATAGCCTTGTCCATTTTCTTTTGAGCAGACTCTAATTGCTTTGTCGAATGATTTGAATGAGCCTCTAACCAAGTTTTCTTCTCGGCCTCTGTAGTGACACTTTCAAGTAAAGTATCGGCAGTATCTGTCCCCTTGTTCACGACAGGTAGCCTCCTAGTTTCAAAAGTTGAGGGTTCGCCGAGTCATAACCTAGGCCTTCTTTAATAAACCGCGCGGCAAGTTCCTTTTCGCCGATTGAGATTAGAAGTGAAGCAAATTCAGCGATAACTCCAGTGTTTTGCGGTTCACGGCTCAGCGCTTTGGCCAAAAGATCTCTTGCTTCCAATGGATTGCCCCATTGTCTATGAAGAAGCGCAAGCTCCATGAGAATATCAATATCCTCTGCAGTGTACGCCCTGGCTTTTCTAAGGTATAAATGTGCTTCTTCAAATTTTTCTAAATGGCGATAGCATGTTCCCACTGACAAAAACAGCATCCACCAATCATCATACCGCTGTGCAAGTGGCAAGAAATGATTGAGGGCTTGTTGCCAGTTTTGTTCTGCCATTTGGTCAATTCCCTTTTGGTAATGTTCTTTATCCTCAAGTGGTGATAATTGTTCAAGAATATCATCTCGAATTTCATCTTCAAAAATCAAAGCCAACGCACTGTTGAAGGCTTCAATGGCTTTTTTGTACTGTTTGAGATTGTTGTAAATGAACCCCAGTTGATAAAACGCATAAGGCCTGCCAAGATCCTCTTTGACCATTTTTTCAAAGATCAATTTTCCCACAGTCTCTAAGTGATTTTGTTTGTCTAGCTCAGTAGCAGCCAGTGCGTAGTCCATAGCAGTGCAGCCATAGAGGTACAGCACTTTCTCGTCGTCCTCAAAAACCTGAAGCAAGCCCTTAAAAATAAGCAGTGCATGGAGGTACTCTTTTCTTTCCTTATACTCTACAGCAAGTTGGTAGAGGGATTCTAATATTTCAGGGTGAACCTTGGAGAGAAATTCAAGATAGATGTCTCTATACTGAAAGGTCTTGTCCATGGCCAGAACTTTGAGCATGCCCTCCATAAAATGAAGGACAGAAAACTGCTGCTCAGCTAGATAAACCACTTGTTCTTTGAGTCTAAAATAATCAATAGGAAGTGGCGTATGGGGTGGCATAAGCGCTTCCCCTATTTCAAGCGGCCTTGCCAATTCTAAAAAATACAGTTCATGTTTGTAGCCCAGAAGATCATCGATTAATTTATAAGCCATAGTGCTCTATCCTACAAAACCTTGTGGAATATCAAATCATCCACATAGCGGTTACGCCTTTCATCAAAATGGTGTTGGTGCACAGAGCCCGCAGCCACAAAACTGCAACTCAAAATAGTACACACGGAAGGGTAATTGTTACTGTAAACATAGGCCCTGGCAATAGCGATGCCTAGGGGCTTGATTTCCTCAAGGCAATGCAAGGTTAATTCTTTAGCAATATTTTGACCTCTAAATGCATAGTCCACGGCCACAGTCAATAGGACAGAATTAGGGTTAGAATGCGTTTCACGTTTGGCGCGAATGACAGCTAATACAACATCTCCATCCGCTGCAACATAAAGAAAGGTCGAATCATCTTCAATCCATTCTGTGATTTGCATCACGCCTTCTACTTCCGTAAAAGAAACCTCCGCCAATTCTGCATTCAGTTTACGAAAAAGTGACATGGCTTTTAAAACGTCCCTCTGTTCCAATTTTCTAAATTCTAGCGCCATATCCCCTCCTTATTCATCGCCCATAGATCGACTTATTTTTTTGTCGATTATTTTTTGTTTGTAAAGATCAAAGTAGTCAAACTCGCTTAATCTTAAAAAATGTACTTCTTTGTGGGACGCGTGAATATGAAGCTCTGAAATATAGTCATTTGAGACTTTTGAACCATCACAAGCGACTATAACTTCCCTGCTATTGGCCTTGACAATTTTGAAATCGATGACTGTATCAATGGGCACTACCATAGAGTTTTTAAGGGGTCTATTGATGCTGTTGTCATTGGCATTGAGAGGGGTCAGTTGATAGATTGGCAGATCCGAGTGGGTTGCCACGCCTCCGGCCCAAATAGCATACCCTGTGGAACCTATGGCGGTTGAGATGATAAAGCCATCCCCTGTAAAATAATTAAAAGCTTTGCCATTGATATAGATCTTCACCTCCATCAAACGGGGTTCCAAATGTTTGATCAGAATTTCATTAAAAGCATAATTTTCAACAGTGTCTCCTTTGACCGTTTTACAGATCACTTTTAAAAGCGGATAAGACTGAATGGTATACTCTTGAGTTTTTATCACTTCCATGAGTTGCTCAATGTCTGCTGGGCGAACGCTCGGTAAAAATCCAAGACTGCCAGTATTGATGCCGATAAAAGGAATCTTCAGTAATCGGTGGTCCCGAATGGCGCTGAGCATGGTGCCATCGCCACCAATGACGATGATCAAATCTGGACTGCTGTCCACGAGTTCAAACCCTCTTGCTTTGATCAGTTGAATAAGCGCTTTTTTTGTTTCTATACTTTCTTTTTTGTAATTGTGATGAATCAATATTCTTTTCATACAGTCACCTAGCTTTATAGAGTTTGAAAATCAATTACGATGCTTTTGGAGGGATGGTTTTATTCAAAAGGCGCATGACGCGGGATTGACGTGAACCTTTGTTAAGGACATCATACAAATGACTGCGGTACAGCAGGATGAAACCCAACAAAAATTGATAGACAGCGCCTAAAAATAAAAGGGAAACAAAAGGCCTAATGGCCACTGGCATAGGAATCAGCAAAAGGACTTGACTTAACCCTGTATTGAGGAGCAACATGGCACCGATTAAAAACACGGCATTGGCGACCCAAACCCAAGCATTGAGCTTCATAAACCGCTTGACCTCGGAAAATGCAGAGCCTATTTCTTCATCGCCGATATAGAGCGCCTCAAAATAGGGCGTGAGGAGAAGGGCTGCGTAGATCAGCAGTGTAAACGGTATAATGAGGAGAAAAGGTGCAATGAGGCTTAAAATCGGCGTCAAGACCAACTGAAAGGCATAATCGACGAACCATACCAACATAAAAAGAATAAAGGCCGTTCTAAAATATGTTCTAAAATTACGCTTATGCTCTCTTTGATCGGTCATATTCTGAAGAGCAATTTTTCGAATATAGTCCATGTAATCGGCCAAGCAGGCTGCGACAATAAGCTGAAGTATTATGCCCGCTAGAAAAGTCATCAGCGGTGAAAGCACCAAATACACCAAAAGTGCCATGACATAAGGCACTGCATAAAACATCATGCTCAAATTGAGCTTTATTTGACTAATTGATTTGACAAGTGCATAGCGACTGCTGACCCATAAATCTGTAATCCAAAGTTTCATTTCGTATTCCCCATACCCTTCATAAAATTAGGAACGTAAAGGCTATTGGCCTTTTAAACGCATTTAATGCTGTTAACCCATTATACCAACAAATAGGCGTATCGAGGTACTGCGTGTTTTGAATTCTTATGCTTTATGACGAAATACCTATTAGAGTGATGGATTACAGTTCCCTCGTTGACAAATGTGTCAAGGTCTATGGTGAATTCTGCGATTTGTCCCTTCTTAAGCAGTTCCTTAGCAGGCATTGGCTCAGAATTCTGACTTTCCAATAAATAATGTTGTACTGACAAGAGCCTCAATGTCTCATGGGCACTATCGGACAGCTTGACGTTTGAGGGCTGGTAAAATGCTGTCGGTGCAGAGTAATGGGTCAAATAATCTAAAAGGAGCAAGTTCTTAAATACTGCCTGATCCAGATCAAGTTTTTTTGCAAAGCTATGAAGTACTTCATATTCGCCACCTGTGGACAAAGAACCACTCGACAAAGCGATACTTCTGAAAAGGGACAGGTCTCTGAACAGGACAAAGGCATCCTTCATAAAAAATGTCAGAAGATAGTCGAGGCTATGTTCAAACCGGTGTGAATTATACATTTTTTCGACAGTGTCTTCTATGCGTTTTAGCAAATGAAGGTCTGTCCCACTGAGTGAGTCGTTCTCTAATACTTCAAAGGGCGCATATTCCCTCGTTTTGTAGTTGTATAGCCTTCTCTCTTCGTAAAGTGCAGTCCCTTTCATAAGCTTAAGGAAGCCTAGCTGAATCATGTGAGGCTTAAGGGCCATTAGTCGATTAAATCCAGAAGCAAAACTCAGGAGATTCTCATGAGGAAGGCCTGCGATAAGATCCACGTGAATATGGGCAGTGTTGCATTCAAGAAGACTTTTGATGTTTTTTTCGCTCAATACTTGATCAGGATGTCTCCGAATGGCTTTGAGGGTCTCAGGGTGAAAGCTTTGGAGTCCTAATTCAAATTGAAAAAGTCCCTCTGGTGCGGATTGTACAAGTGCCAAAAAATCTGCATCTACAAGATGGGGCGCCAATTCAAAATGAAAATTCGTCTCCCCTTTTGCATGCTTTATAATAAATGCGAGTAAATCAAGGGCTCTTTTCTTGTGAGCATTAAAGGTCCGGTCCACAAATTTCACCTGTAAAGCGCCTGCATCCATGAATTTTTTCAAATCCTTAAAGACGAGTTCAAGGGGCTTACTTTGACCCATGTTTTGCTCAGATGCCATACAAAACGTGCACTGAAAAGGGCAGCCCCTTTCGGACTCATAATAAAACAAGGCCTTTTGGATGAGTTCCAATTCTGTATAGGCAAAAGGGAGCACACTCATTTCGCCACATCCCACATCGTAAGTGCTCTCAGTAGTGCTGATTAGTGCATAGAGTTCCGCCTTCGTCGTCACATGATCCAAATCCCCTACAATAAGGACGTCAGCCCATGGGTAAAAAGATTTATAGTCTTCGAGAGACACCGCTTCAGGCCCACCGATCAAAACCTTCAATTGAGGCCTGACCTTTTTTAAATTAGACATCACTTGATGGATCCACGCCGCATTCCAGATATAGAGACTTACAAAAAGCACATCAAGTTCCGCACACAGAAGTTCACCATAGGCCGTATCCACCTGTTGATTTGTGGTGTATTCAAAAAAAGAAAATTGCGAAGGGTCAGTGAACCGCTGTCGCAAATAGCGGAGTGGTAAATTTGTATGAATATATTTTGCATTTACTGCCAATAGTCCAATTTTCATCGCACAACTCCTTTCTTCTATTTTAGTCTATGGTGGAAACTATTTCAACGCTCTAGACAAAAAAATAAACCCCCGAGTATTTCGGGGGTTTATTAAAATCCATAAATTAAGCTACTTTGACTTCAGGTTTTACTTTTTCCATTGTGATGCCTGTGTAACCGTAGATAATAGATACAACAGGGTTAACAAGGTTCAAAATACAGTATGGCACATAAGTCCATGCTGTGAGGCCAAGTGTTGCGATCATTGTAGCACCACACGTATTCCAAGGAATCAGTGGAGATGTAA
>JBBRGL010000115.1:0-8187 GCA_038240675.1 Peptostreptococcales bacterium | reverse complement strand
GGGCGAATTTGAATTGGACCTCAAAGGAGCAGATGGCTATAAATATGTCGAAGTAGATGCGCATGGCCGATTGATTAGAGAGATTACTGACGAGATTCCTGACAAGGTTGCGAAACCAGTAAAAGCAGGCAAAAACATGGTTTTGACCATTGATATTGATCTCCAAGAAGCTGCTCGAGATTATTTGACCCGTTCGCTAAAAGCGATTCAAACCGGTGGAATCTATGAAAGCAAATGGGGAAACTATACCTACAAAAAAGCTTTCGATAAAGCCGAAACAGGCGCAGTTGTTGTCGTTGATATAAAAACGGGCGAAATTCTCGCAATGGTGTCGTACCCTGACTATGATTTGAATTTGTTCGCAACAGGCATTTCTCAAGCGGATTGGCAGACTCTTGAACCGGCCAATCCCAGAAATCCACTGGCGCCAAAACCCCTTTACAATATTGCAACCTTGACCGCTGTTCAGCCAGGATCGACGTTCAAAATGGTCACAGGTTTTGCAGCACTGACAGCTGGAATGAGTCCTTATGCCAAGGTCAACGATGGCGGCTACATTGAAACCAAGGATGGCAGAACTTTTGGTTGCTGGATCTGGAATCAATCTAGAGGGTCTCATGGACTTGTGGATTTGATGCATGCACTCGAAGTGTCCTGCAACTATTTTTTCTTTGATGTATCCAATGGCTATGACTATTCAAAAGACAGGCCACTGCCCTTTGATATGAATGCTGAAAAACTCACTGCTGCCGCCGAAGTATTCGGTCTGGGTGAAGCATCAGGCGTCGAAATCGCCGAAACGGTCAAAGGCGTCCCTAACCCAGAACAGAAAAAACAACAACTGATCAGCCAACTCAAGAAAAGATTTAAACTTTTGGCAAAGGACTATTTCCCCGTTGAAATAGCCAATGACAAAGAAAAATTAGAGGCTATCGCAAGCGAAATTATAAAGATGGCCGACGAAAATCCATCTCGAAATGCAGTGATTCGTAAACTTATAGAACTTGGCGCAAATCCTGATTTTTATGTCACTCAGGACTTGGGCGATATTATTAAATACAGCTACTTTAGTCAGATGAAATGGTTTGAAGGCGATACGTTCAACTTGTCTATCGGACAAGGAGGGCATGCTTATACGCCAATTCAAATGGCGCGCTATATTTCAGCAATCGCCAATGGCGGTTATTTAAACCAGTTGACCCTTGTAAAATCCATTGGAGGTATAGCCTACATCAAAGAAGCACCAAAATTCATAGACCCCAATGGTTTTATCAAATATCTCAGAGAAGGGATGTTTTTAGTGGTCAATGGCACTAGAGGTACATCGAGGACTGCTTTTAAAGATTTTCCAATCACCGTTGCAGCGAAGACGGGAACGGCTCAAAAGGAAGGGAAATTGCCACCGGAGAATGAAGAAGCTTACTTAGAGCTCTATCTTCGGAAGATTGCCCCTAAGATTTCATACGAGGAACTTGAACTTGCGACGATGCAGGTGCTGAGGGAACGTAATGACGAAATATCCGAAATGGAAAGAAAAATTAAGGAAACAGTCGACGCAGCTGAAAAATTAAAGATTGAAACACAGATGAAAGCCCTTATCTACAGCGGATACCTCAACAAAGGATACGCCATGCGGGATGCGCTTAAAGTGATGACAGACAACAAAATTACAGATGAACAAATAGATGTTTTTAAAGATGGTTTTGACAACTTTACGTGGTTTGTATCCTTTGCACCATACGACAAACCAGAAATTGCAGTTGTTGTTTTTATTCCTCAAGGAGGGAGCGGTGGTTATGCTGCGCCTATCGTCAAGGATATTTATGCCAAGTATTTTGGGCTGACGCCACCAGTAGATCCAGGGGCGACACAGACCACGCAGGAAGGGCCCCCGAATTAAGAGCTCACAAATACTTATAGGAGTGGCATCTTCACCTTCTATATGATATATTGATATCAAACGCTTTGCCTTTTGATGGAGGTGCCAGGTGCGAGGTAAAATTGATTTTAAAGGAACAAAGGATGGATTCGTTTTAGTGATTAAAGGGGATTTGACATTCGACTGGATACAGATACTCGTACAAAGAAAATTAAAATTGGCGCGTCATTTTTTTGATGGCGCGCATATTATCGGCTCCTATGGATACACTTTTAGCGAGGAGCAGGAGTCCATTCTCGGGCAACTCATTTCGGCTCAATCGGGAATGAAGGTTCTCAATTTAGAAACCTATGATATAAAGCGCAATCCAGGAGCCAGTAGGCAGCCCTCAAGACAACCTGCTTTGAAGGAGGATGCGTCGCAAACACGCCTTGAGGTTCTACAAAGCAATGCGGATATAGGTGTAGAAACCGACGAACTGACAATCGAAAAGAGTGTTTTTCCTCCAAGTTTGGAGGAAGAACAGGAAGGTGTAGAGGCGTTTACTTATGGGACCAATAAGCACGGTGAAGAAGTGATTGAAGATGTATCGGACACGGTTTTCCACAGAGGCACTTTAAGATCGGGTAGAAAGATCGTATCCAGAGGAAACATCGTTGTTTTAGGCGATGTCAATCCAGGAGCAGAGCTTATAGCCAGAGGCAATATCATCGTCATGGGCACAATGCGAGGGTTCGCTCACGCAGGGTCAGACGGCAATGAGAAAGCTTTTGTAGCGGCTATTCGCCTTATGCCAACACAACTCAGAATCGACAAATTTATTTCCCGTCCGCCGGATGAAGGCCATGGGGACACGCGTATTCCAGAGATAGCCTATGTTCATGAAGGCCACATGATTATAGAGCCGTATTTATAATGAAGGGGGAACAAAGCATGAGTGAAGTAATTGTCATCACTTCCGGAAAAGGCGGCGTTGGAAAAACAACCACAACTGCCAATATTGGAACAGGTTTAGCCTTATTGGGCAAAAAAGTCGTCGTTATCGATGCAGATATCGGACTTAGAAACTTAGACGTGGTTTTGGGTCTTGAAAATCGTATTGTGTATGATATTGTCGATGTCGTCAACGGCGTGTGTAAAACGAGACAAGCTCTCATTAAGGATAAGCGTTTTGATGGCCTATTTCTTTTGCCAGCTGCACAAACAAAGGATAAATCCGCTGTCAATCAACAACAGATGATAGACCTTTGTAATGAGCTACGTGAGAGTTTTGACTATATCTTGATCGATTGCCCAGCTGGAATCGAGCAAGGTTTCAAAAATGCCATCGCTGGCGCGGATAAAGCCATTGTCGTCACAACACCAGAAGTATCAGCCGTCAGAGATGCAGACAGAATTATTGGACTTCTCGAAGCAGCAGAAATATATGATCCCAAACTCATCGTCAATAGAATTCGTATGGATATGGTCAAACGTGGCGACATGATGAATATTGATGACATGCGGGATATTTTGGCCATTGAGCTTCTAGGCGTCATCCCAGATGATGAAGATATTGTTATCAGCACCAACAGAGGAGAGCCGGCAGTCAACCACGAGACATCTGTTGCGGGTAGAGCCTACCGCAATATTACGCGCAGAATCATAGGGGAAGAGGTTCCATTTTTGAATTTAGATGTCCAAGATAGCTTTTTCTCGAAGCTGATCAAGATATTCACGAAAGGCAAGTAGGGGGTGAGAGTATGTTTGATTTTTTGAAATTTTTTAACAGTAAAGATTCAAGTAAAGACGTTGCAAAAGAAAGACTCAAACTGGTTCTCATTAGCGACCGCTCCAATTGCTCTCCAGAATTTTTGGAACGTGTCAAAGCGGATTTTCTGAAGGCTATTAAAGAATACATGGATATTGATGAAGAGTTTATGGATATTCAAATCTCAAAGTCCATCGATGATAAGACTGGAAAACCTACACTGATCGCAAATATTCCCATTAAAAATATGAAGCGTAACAAAGGCCATTCAGAAGATTAAAATGACTCTCAAAAGCCCTGACTTATTGGAAATAGTCGACATGATTTTATGGCGGCACTTTGATGAGAATGGGGCTTTTGTTACTTGAAAATAGAGTGAGGCAATTATGGAAAAGAAACAAATTCTTAAAGGCATAGATTTTTACTTAGTCGGACTCGTTTTTTTGATGTCTTTATTTGGCGTGATCATGATTGCATCTGCCACCAATGCCAATGAAATTGGCATGACCAGACAAGTGCAGTTTCAAATAATCAGTTTTGTCATTGGCTTTATATTGATGATTGTGATTATGCTGATTGACTATGAAATATTGGGAGAATTGTATCGGTTTTTGTATGTACTCGGTATTGTAGTGCTCCTCATGGTCTATATCCCAGGTTTAGGAAAAGTGTTAGGGGGCGCTCGAAGTTGGATTAGTCTAGGCTTTATGGACGTACAGACCTCTGAGCTTGCAAAGCTTGCTTTTATTGTGTCATTTTCAAAATTCATGAGCAAACGTGATATGAAATTGGATACACTCATGGATTTGGTTTTGCCCATACTGCTCCTTATTCCATACTTTTTTCTGCTGTTTAAGCAACCTGATTTTGGATCCGCTTTGGTTTTTGTTTTGATTTTCATCGGAATTGTCTATGTATCGGGAATTCGGTTTAAACACGTGATGGTTATTTTAATCATTCTGGCACTTTTGTCACCTCTGGCCTATAGTTTGCTTGAAAATCACCAAAAGGAAAGACTTGTTGCCTTTATGAATCCCACGGATACAACGCTTAAAGCTTACTATCACGTGCAACAATCGAAAATTACCATAGGCTCAGGACAGGTGTTTGGGCGAGGACTCTTCAAAGGAATCTATCACCGCTATGATTATTTGCCCGTACAAGAGACAGATTTTATCTTTGCAGTTATTGGGGAAGAGCTTGGTTTTTTTGGTGGCGGACTCGTGCTTGTTTTCTACTTTCTATTCCTGACTCGGCTTATTCGAATTTCATTCATCGCCAAAGATGCCTTTGGCAGAAATATCGTCATTGGTGTTCTTTTTATGTTTGCATTCCAAATATTCGAGAACATCGGAATGACGATGGGCGCTCTTCCCGTCACTGGCGTGACACTGCCCTTTATCAGCTATGGCGGAAGTTCGATGATTATCAGTATGGTGGCCTTAGGCCTTGTACTCAATGTCTATATGCACCGCAAAAAAAGAGGATTGTTTTCATAAAATGGATTCATCGCTGAAAAACGACGTATTTTATCCCATAGATTCACACCAACGAGGAGAAAGATTACATGGAAAAGCAATGTTTTGAAGAATTACTGTATCTGGTCGAAAAACCGAGTCGCTACATCGGCGGCGAACTCAATGCCGTGGTCAAACCCATGGCAGAAGTGAAGGTTCATTTTGGATTTGCCTTCCCAGATGTTTATGAAGTTGGCATGTCCCACTTGGGTTCTCATATTCTTTACTTTGCCCTCAATAAAGAAGAGGGGATTTATTGTGAGCGTATTTATAGTCCCTGGCCGGATATGGAAAAATTGTTGAGAGAAAATCAAATTCCCTTGCTTACAGTGGAAACCCGTTCGCCCATTGGAGAACTTGATATTATTGGCTTTACCCTTCAGCACGAAATGAGTTATACCAATATTCTCAATATATTGGATTTAGGCGGAATCCCGCTTCTCAAAACAAAGAGAGACAATTCACACCCCCTTGTTATTGCCGGTGGACCTGTAGCCTACCACGCTGAGCCCATGGCCGATTTTATCGACGTGATGCTCCTTGGGGAAGGAGAAGAACTCATCGTCGAATTCACCAAGCTTTATGAAGTGCACAAACCCACCTTTGACCGCCAAAAATTTCTTGAAGCCGCCGCCGCTATTGAGGGCGTTTATATTCCTGAATTTTATGATGTGACTTACAAACCTGACGGTACGGTCTTGGCCGTCGTGCCAAACAACAGCGCTGCGCCCATCAAGGTGACAAAGCGCATCATCGTGGATATGGATGCAGCATTTTACCCAGACCGTATGATAGTGCCTTATTCCGACGTGGTCCACGGAAGGTCTATGATCGAACTTTTTAGAGGGTGTACAAGAGGGTGCCGGTTTTGTCAGGCGGGGATGATTTACAGACCTGTTCGTGAAAAAAGTGCTCAGACAGTCATTCGTCAAGCGCGGCTCATGACCCAAAACACTGGCTATGAGGAAATGTCGTTGACTTCCCTCAGTACAATGGATTACACAAAGCTCGCAGAAGTGGTTTCAACCTTGACGGTGGAACACGAACAAAAGAAAATAGGCGTATCACTGCCATCCCTGCGTATGGATTCCTTCTCTGTTCAAATACTACAGGATATTCAAAAGGTCAGAAAGACAGGTCTCACTTTTGCGCCAGAAGCGGGCAGTCAGCGTATGCGTGACGTCATCAACAAGAATGTCACCGATGAAGATATCGACCGCACTGTCAATGAAGTGTTTCAACTGGGTTGGTCGCGAATCAAGCTTTACTTTATGATAGGCCTTCCAACAGAAACCACAGAGGACCTTGAAGGCATCAACGAAATTGGCAATAAGGTCACCTTCGCTTACAAAAGCTTGCCGAGAGAAATGCGCGCGCAGCAGGATGTTGCTGTGACCATTAGCACATCGACATTCGTTCCCAAGCCTTTTACCCCTTTTCAGTGGATGGCGCAGGATACTTTAGAAGTCGTCAAAGAAAAACAAGCCATGCTACGAAGGCTTATCACCAATAAGAAAATTAAATATGCCTACCACGATCCTTATATCTCTATGATCGAAGGTGTGTTGGCCAGAGGTGATAGACGCCTAGGGGCCGCTATTCTCAAATCCTTCGAGCTTGGCAGTCGATTTGATGGATGGGATGAATTCTTTAAATTTGAGACGTGGATGCGTGCGTTTGAAGATGCCGGCATTGAATACGCCTTTTACAATCACCGCGTAAGACCTTATGATGAGTGTCTCCCATGGGATCATATCGATGTTGGCGTCGAAAAGACATTTTTAATCGATGAAAACGAAAGAGCTGTCAAAGGTCTTGTCAGCCCAGATTGCAGAGATACTTGCTTAAACTGCGGGGTCAACACTTGCTTGATGGGAGGATGCTGCTATGTATAGAGTTGTTATGGTATTCGAAGAACAGGGTGATTTGAAATTCATTTCACACCTTGATCTCCTCAGTCTTTTTGAGCGGGCCATTAGACGTGCAGATTTGCCTTTAAAGTTTTCTCAAGGCTTTAACCCGCATCCGAAAATCACTTTCGCCTATCCCTTGTCAGTCGGCGTCAGCAGCAATTATGAACTGATGGAAATTGAACTGGTGGAAATGATAGAGATGCCCCTACTTATAAAGGTTCTCAATGACAAATTGCCACCGGGCATCAAAATCCTGAATGCGAAACTGACAGAGTGCAAGGACAGCCTTATGAGCCTTGTGCGCATGGCTGAATACCAGCTTGATTTTTCTTTGAGCCGCGTGATTAGCCCTGAGGAATTTCAAAAGGCCATGGATGCAGAACTTTGGTTATACTCAAAAACCACAAAAAAGAAAAAATTCATCGAGCAGAATATTCGCCCGATGATTATGGCCCTTGAACTCACCAGCGACAGGACGCGTCACACCCTCAAAATGAAAATTCATCACAGCAGTGAAAGCTCTGTGAAACCTGAGACGGTTTTCAAACTTCTCCTTAAAAAAATTGGCATTGAAGAAGAGCCCACCCGAATCCGTATACATCGTCTCAACTTGATCGGCACAAAAAAAGCAGAGGAAATGGATTTGTTCAGTTGCTTATAAGGAGAGAATATGAAACGCATTATCGTAGAGAAAAGTTTGCCGTACATCATGGCTATAGCCCGAGATGGCAAAGGGTTTATTCAGGATACATATCTTGACTTCGACGATGTCAGTGCCCCTGTGGGCAGTATTTTCAAAGGCAGGGTTATGGACCTATTTGAAGAACAAGGTTATGGATTTGTGGATGTTGGTCTTGAACGCAACGCTTATTTGTCCCTTTCGAAAATCCCCCAAGGACTTTCCCTTAAAAAAGGGCTGGAAATTTTAGTGCAGGTGGAGCGGACGCCCTATTTGGAAAAAGGCTCTGTGGTATCGGCCATCGTCGAGTATGCAAGTCCTCACTTAATCCTGACATCCTTCTTTAAGGGCATACGCCTTTCTAGGGAACTTGGGGACGCTGAGCACAAGGCTCTCAAAGCACTTCTTTCGCCCCTCGTTCCAAAGGGCGCTGGCCTTATGGTGCGCAC
>JBBRGL010000114.1:0-8244 GCA_038240675.1 Peptostreptococcales bacterium | reverse complement strand
CAAGCAACACCTGTTGTTGAAGCTGAAATTCCACAGGATGTTTTGCCACTTGCAGTACCTGCAGCACTTCCTAAAACAGGTGAACTTCCTGCAACACTCTTCTACAGCATCGGTGGTTTGATGAGTGCACTTGGTATCTTTATTAAAAGAAGATAAGATTTTTTAAAAGGCTGAGAAATCAGCCTTTTGATTTGATTTTCAATTTAAAAATTTAGCAAGCACTCTTGAAAGTCAACTTTTTTGAGAGTGCTTTTTCTATGTCACAAGGATGTCACGCAGATTGTCATTGTATGTCACAGCCATGGATTATGATTAAGATACATTAAGAGACGCCGAAACGGGGGCGAAAAATATGAAAAAAAGTAGCTTCAATCAAAAAAACATTCCTAACAAAGGAAGCAGCAATTTTCTCATTACTATCTACCATCAAGAAAATCACAGTTGGCAGGGTGTTATTCAGTGGCTTGATACAGGCAAAAAAGTTCATTTCAGGAGTGAATTAGAACTTTTAAACCTGATCAATAGTGCATTACATGTAACAACAAAGCCTATGGAAGAATTAAGAAATTGGACCGAGGATGAAGCATTCAAAACAGCTCTATAGTAGCTGCAAACGGAAACTCAAAGCATCTATTGGATATCATATTGAAAAGGCAAACTTAACGAAAGTTAAGGACGCAAAGTCTGGAGTCTAACGTAAGAGTGACATCTTACTAGGATCGTCCGACTGCCAAAGTAACTCATTTTGCAAAGGAGAGCTTATTATGAAAAAAACAACGAAACGTTTTACGAGTATTTTAAGCATCATCATGATTCTACTAGCACTACTCCCGACACAGGTGTTTGCATCAAACAATGACAGTTCTCTCAAAACAACCAACATCACGGGGAACGTGGTCAATCAAAATTTATTCAACACAAAGCAAGACGTCTACATTAAATTTGGATCTGGTCTACGAACGGGCGTTTGGAGTATCAAAGTTACTGCACCTGGCGGTGGTACCCTTGGAACGGGCACTGTAACCGTCAACAGCACAAAACTTTTTAAACTCTGGACAATTACTAATTATTCGGATACAACCAATAACGGTGGCGAATACAAAGTAGAAGCTTCTATCACTTATAAACATGATGGTAAATGGAAGACAGAGAAAAAATCAGACAATTTCAAAGTGAAACTCACTGTAGTTGTCCCACCAACAACAGTACCAGTAACGACTATTCCAGCAACAACTGTACCAGTAACAACAATCCCTGAGACAACCGTTCCTGTAACAACCGTTCCTGTAACAACCATTCCTGTAACAACTATTCCTGAGACAACCGTTCCTGAATCAACTGTTCCTGAATCCACTGTTCCTGAGTCCACTGTTCCTGAGTCAACTGTTCCTGAATCCACTGTTCCTGAATCCACTGTTCCTGAATCAACTGTTCCTGAATCAACTGTTCCTGAAAACACTGTCCCTTCAACAACAGTACCTGAGACAACTCCAGTCACTCCTCCAAACAACTTTGACGATGAGCCACTTGCACCCGTTGTAAATGTATTAGATGAAGCACCTCCACTTGCAGCTCCAGTTGTTGATCAAGCAACACCTGTTGTTGAAGCTGAAATTCCACAGGATGTTCTACCACTAGCAGTACCCGCAGCACTTCCTAAAACAAGCGAACTTCCTGCAACACTCTTCTACAGCATTGGTGGTTTGATGAGTGCACTCGGTATCTTCATTAAAAGAAGATAAGAATTTTTAAAAGGCTGAGAAATCAGCCTTTTGATTTGATTGCCAATTTGTCATTGACGTCGTGTCTTGAAAGTCCTACACTAATTATAACAAACCAAATATTACGAAGAGGTTTAACAGATGAAAAAAACACTCTCTACCCTCCTGATTCTCATAGGTATAGGCATTGCTTTAGTCCCCATCTATAATTTTGCCTATACTTGGTATTTTCAATCACAGGCCCTTGAAAATTACGAGGCACTGGATACGGTCTTTCTCCAAGAGCCCGAAAACACATCTTCTGATTCCCTAGTGTCCTCACCTGATGAGAATATTTATTTCCCCACTGAACCACAGCCAACTGCTTTGGCCCAAACAACCGAAGCGATACCAGACACCACAAACGCTCTCATTATTGCCCCTAAACCAAAAGCAATTGGTGTCCTAATCATTGACAAAATCAAAGTCAAGCTCCCCGTTTTCGCAGGTGCCACGAACGCCAATTTGAAAATCGGCGTCGGCTGGATGAAGGAAACAGGCAAAATCGGTGAAAATGGCAACGCAGCCCTGGCTGCACACCGGAGTCACACCTTTGGGCGATTTTTCAATCGACTGGATGAAATTCAGCTCAATGACACTTTCACCATAACCGTCGGAAGCGAAGTCTTAAAGTATGTTGTTTTCAATAAAATCGTCGTGGTGCCCAGCGATGTTTCAGTCCTCAAGCAACCAAAGAAAGAACAAATCGTCACCCTGATCACCTGCACCCCCTTTATCACCGCAACACACAGGTTGATTATACAAGCGAAATTGTACTGAAATAAAAAAGGCTGAACATTCGCAAGAATGTTCAGCCTTTTTGTATTCTTTTTTGAAATATTTATGATTAGAGTGTCAAAAGTAAGTTTCTCGAATATTCATGCCACATATAGTTCCAGTTGAACCATCCGGAACCATATGTGGCATGAATATGATCAACTAAGGACTTTTGACACCCTAATCATTTATCTTTTTCTTATCCTCTTCTGCGCTCCAAAGGAGCATTAGGCAAGCGTTGCGATTCAGCGGGGTTGGATCGACTTTTGATACAGCCCCTTTTTTCTAATACTCATACACCTTTGTGTAATCTGTTGGATTCTTGGCCATTTCAAACTTGACCTTTCCCTTGAGATACGCGGCATCTGAGGTGGAATCCACAACGATCCATTTGCCATCGATCAAAACCTCATTCCAAGCATGATACCCATTGACGTTTTTGGTATAACCTTTGATCAGTTTGACAGGTATGCCTTCACTGCGCTTCATAGCTGCAAAGAGCGCTGAATAATCATAACAAATGCCTTTTAAATCCTTGATGGTCAACTCTACATTCGGGTTGTAATCAGGTGTCAAGGTTGGTATTTTGTCGAAATCATAGCTGACGCTTTTGATAATGAAAGTGTACACCAAAGAAACGCGTTTTTTGTAATCAGTCTCTTTCCCAATAAGCTCTAGATTCTTTTTAATGGCCTTGTAATCGAGATTCCATTTGATATTTTGTACTGAATTCAAGTACACCACATTGGGTGTTTCTAACTTCACGGACATATCTACGGATTTTAAATAAGCGTACTTTGTTCCGCCGATGTTTTCTAAAACACCCACTTTGTATTCGCCATCACCCATTTGAAGAGGAAAGCTTTCTGCGATGCCATCAGACTTTAAAGTGTAATAATACTTCATATCGCCTTTTGAAACCATCACTTTGATTTTGTTAGTTGAAGTGCTGAGATAACTGACGGAAACAATGCCTTTTGTCAGCTTTGTGTCGTCAATCTTGACACTTGTAGCGTCCGCAAAGGAAATTGTGCTGAGTAACAACAGAAGAACCACAAAAATACTGACAATTTTTTTTCGCATTGCTTCACCTTCCTTCCTCACACCTTACTCAATATATACCCACAAACAAGTCATTTCAAGCAGCTAGCTCATATTACTTTAATATTACGCTAACCGTTAGTTCTTATTACTTTAATAGTACGCTATGCTTTCATATACTTCAATAGGACATCTGGATTAACACACTGAATCATGGCATCTTCTTTTGTAATAATCCCTTTGTTGTAAAGGTCCGCTATACTGAGGTCCATGCTGACCATTCCCTCTGAGCGTCCCGTTTGGATTGCCGCCTCAATTTGAGGGATTTTTGAATCTCGAATCATATTCCGTATGGCATGATTCACCATCATAATTTCAAAAGCTGCAGCCCTTCCCTTCTCTTTGCTTGGAATAAGTTGTTGAGAGACAACTGACTGGAGAACAGTGGACAATTGTACCCGCACCTGTTGTTGCTGGTTAGGTGGAAACACATCAATAATTCGGTCTATTGTTTTAGCAGCACCTATAGTATGCAGTGTCGAAAGTACCAAATGGCCTGTCTCTGCGGCAGTCAGGGCTATTGAAATGGTTTCATAATCCCGCATTTCACCGACCAGTATAACATCCGGTGCCTGTCTCAGTGCACTTCTAAGGGCCATTGCATAGCTTTTAGTGTCTAGTCCTATTTCACGCTGATCCACTATACTTCTATCGTGCTTGTGCAAGTATTCTATAGGATCTTCTAGGGTGATAATATGACATGACCTGTTTTTGTTGATTAGGCTGATGAGGGCTGACAACGTGGTTGACTTACCACTTCCAGTGGGCCCTGTTACAAGGATTAGTCCTTTTGTTTTTTTGTGAAAGTCAAGTACGGTCTCAGGTATGCCAAGACTTACTGGGTCAGGCTGGTCAAACCGAAGCACACGAAGCGCTGCAGCCATGGACCCACGCTGAGTGTAAGCATCCACACGAAAACGGCCCACGCCCGCTAAAGAAATCGAAAAATCCTTCTCGCCATCCTCAAGAAACTCTTTGTAATGGTCCTCACGCTTGAAAAGCTCAAAGACCATCTTTTCAGTATCTTTGGGGAAGAGTATGTCCTGTTCAAGGGGAACCAAAACGCCATTGACTTTTAGCGTAGGTGGAACTCCGACGGTGATGAATATATCTGACGCATTTTGCTCGACAGCTATTCGCAATAAATCATTTACTTCCATCATGAACCTATATCCTCCACATCTTGAAACTCAATACCTTTAGAATAATCAAAAGTCTCTGGAATTTCTCTCCACATAAGGACCTTGTAGGGGTCGCCACTAGTAGGCATTAGATCTAGTTGAACCATGTAGCGGCGATTGCTAGGAAGTGTCACTAAGGACGTATAGAGGAGCGATTGGCCATTAACATCTTGTGACCACTGAATCACTGGATCACTTCCATAGTCTTTCAACCCCTCACTAATTAAAACGCCATAAACTAAGGTAAATGTTTTCACTTCTTCAGACTTCTTTTTTAGCACTTCCTCGATTTTTTTATAGCTAGCAGCTGAAAGTTTATCATTGTAGGGCTTCCCTGACTTCCAAAGACCAATAAGAGCCTGGGTTTCCTCTCTTTTTTGCTCTGACAATGCATTTATATCAAAAAGAAGGATGTTAGCCATGGTTTCAAAATGATAGTAGTCGATTGTCCAATCGGCATTTTTTTGAGCGATTTTCAAATCTGAAAAAGAGGACATCATCCCCAAAACACCGAACAAAACCAGCATAAGCAGGGTCAAAACAACTAGGACACTTGAGCTCCCCTTTTGATTCAACATGAGACGCTTTTTCATTTGAAAGTCACCCCCTCAATGGTGTGAGTGAACAACGTCGCTTCCAAGCTATAGACAATAGGTTGCTGACTCTTCCCTCTAAAATAAGGTTTAAGGCGCTGAACTTCGATCAATACCGTATACAAACCTTTGTCGTCTGTCGTTTTCCCTGTGGACTTAATCTCAACTGACACATTAAACAGGTGCGCTTTGCCCGAGTCTTTCACAAAACCCATGGAGTCGTCCAGTTGTGCTGTAAATGCATCACCTTCAGCATTTGGAGGCGACAAAGCCTTTAAAAACGGGCTTGAATCCCACGCTTCAGATTTAATGGATTCCATAATACTATTGGCCATATAGACACTGGCATCCAAATCTCCAGCACGTCTGTTCAAATCTTTTGCGCCAATAAAAAACTGGAGCATAAAGACGCTAATAATGGCCATAACACAAACGGAAATCACGAGTTCAACCAAGGTGAAACCCTTTTTATTTCTAATGGGTTTATTCTTTATTTTCATATACCCTCCGCATCATAGCTCCTCAAGGTGTTTCCTTTAAGTGAATCCCGATAAAGCTTTGCAGGCTCTTTTCTTGATTTTCAGACATGAGCCACGTTTTGAGAAGTATTCCACCACTTTGCTCTGTGATCTCAAACCCTTCAATACTACAAATCTCAAAACTCATATCAGGATCAAGCTTTCCATCCACAGGAATGAGTGTCTCGTAAAGCTTCCCATTCTTCACATAGATGACAGTCACAAAATCCGAGTGATACTCTATATCCTCAATAACGAGACATTTACGCTCGACGCCATCAAATTGCTTGAGATAAATAGCGCCAGCCACATTATTTTGCCTCAGTTTTGTATGAAAATAGGACTGCGCAATGCGAAGCGCTGACTGATTATTGCCTTTTTCAACGGTATCAATATAGGTCTCAGAACCACTGGCTACCAAGGTAAGCGCTGCCATAGAGAACAGCAGCAAAAGTACCATGACCAGCAAAAGTTCAACGGCAGTTCTTCCGTTTTGATTGCTGATTCTTATCACTACTGTCCCTCCTATCTTTTGATGACGACGATTTTGGGCAAAATATTGGATCCCTGAGTCTCATAAAAGTAAAAATACTTGGTTTCATTTAAAATCACGCCATAGTGATCCTTCAGGTAATACAAATCTGGCGGATAGCTTCCTTCAAGGGCGTAGCACTGAATGGCGGACTTCGTGAGGACAGCTTCAATGGCCTTGCTTTGATCCACATTCTGCTTCTCAGAAATCTGATCAATAGCAACTAAGGTCGATATGCCAATAGCACCGAATAGAATGATCAGTATGAGGGCTTGAACACCTATGCTCCTAATAAATCGAATCATTTCATTCTTCCTTTCTCCCTACCCAATAGATGCCATTATACTGATAAGTGGCAGCATAACAGTGAGAAGTATGGCACCGACAATCACAGACAATATAATGACCAGAGTTGGTTCTATTGCAGAAGTGGTGTTTTGCAGAAAACGATCAACTTCTACCTCATAGATATCATTGAGCTTCAGGAGCATCTTGTCCATTTCACCTGTTTTGTGGCCTACATTGAGCATTTTAACAAACAACTTTGGCAGCATATCCATCTCTTCAAGCACTTCTACTAAATTGCGCCCTTGAATCAAAGATTTTTGAGCCTTGATAACCTGCTCACAGGCATATTGATTTCCGAGGGCTGGTGCCACAAGTACGAGGGCATCTTCAAGAGGAATACCTGCCTTGATCATCAGCGCCAAGCTCTGAGAGAGTTTTGATGCCATAAGTTTCCGATACAACTCTTTTGCAAAAGGAAGATTGAGCTTCATCTTGTCAAACGCCATACTGCCAGAAGCTGTTTTGAAATAGAGCATCAGTCCTAAGATGACAACGACAAGGATACCAAGTGCCCAAGTGCCGTAATTTTGAATTCCGGCGCTAATATCGAAAAGGAATGCAGTGGCAGCGGGTATCTCTCCGCCTAAAGACGCCAAAACCTCTTGAAAAACAGGGAAAACTTTTAAAATCAAAAGCATGATTACAGCAGTCATAAGGACCACTAACACCAAGGGATATGTCAGAGCGTTGCGAATTTTATAGTTGAGTTTTTCGGTTTTGTCATAGTAAGCACTTAGCTTTTCCATTTCAACATCGACTGTCCCCGTTGTTTCGGCAATTTTTGTCATTTGAACATAGTACTCCGGAAAGTGGCCTATTCTTTGAAAAGCTTCGTAGAGTTTTTTCCCCTCTTTGACATCGTCGTAAAGCTGTATGGCGATTGCCTTGAGTTTCGGGTGTGCAATTTCTTCCGAAAAGAGCTGTATGCCTTCTAAATAAGGCATTCCAGACTTTAAAACCAAAGATAACTGGTAGGAGAAAAGCGATAACTCCCCTACACTGAGCTTCTTGATCTTCCCTGCATCTATTTTGACTTGACTCATAGCACAATCCTCCTTAACCTGAATTCATAAAAACACAGTGTTACATCTACAGTTTACCCTTTTAGACGTTCTCTAACAACACTTTTGCAAATAAAAAGGTAACTATCTGAACGATAAGCGATAATGTCCTATTGTAACGCAATGGATTCTGTCTTCTGAATAGCAGATTGATTAGGGTGTCAAAAGCCCATAGTTGATCCTATTCATACTGCATATAGTTCCGGATTGTTCAACTGGAACTATATGCAGTATGAATAATCGAGAAACTTACTTTTGACACTCAAATCAAGATTTCAGTATCGACTTTCGGTTTTAAGCAATCAGCATCATACATTAAATGCAACACTCAAATCATGAGCATAAAGTGACCTAAACGGGTCTCGACCCCAAA
>JBBRGL010000113.1:0-8259 GCA_038240675.1 Peptostreptococcales bacterium | reverse complement strand
ACCGTCCCACTACTGTCCCACGCGAAGCGCCGAACAACCCTTTCGATTCACTATGCCATACGCATGCTGTGGTATTTCAGGACATTTTCGAATACACATCACAGAATGAATCTGAGAATTTTTTACTTGAATCAGTGACTAGATAATAGTGTATTTTCCTTCTTCAAAAGGCAATCAGGGTATTAAAGAAATTCGAAGTTTTTCAGCGGCCTTAGCCTGGTGGCCACTTCATCTCTCTGCCTGCTAAAAAGTGATAGTGCAGATGATCGACGGTTTGTCCACCGTCACTACCGCAATTTGAGACGAGTCTGAAACCGGAGGCGTCAACGCCTAGTAGTACTGCGATTTTTTGAGCGGCTAACTGTACTTGGCCTAGGGTTTCTAAGTCAGAAGGTTCAATGGTGGCAAGGCTTTTGATGTGTTTTTTGGTGACAATTAGAATATGCTGTGGCGCTACTGGACTGAGATCATTGAAGGCATAAACCCATTCATTTTCAAAGACTGGTGTCGAAGGAATGTGTCCTCCAACAATTTTGCAGAAAATACAGTTTTCCATATGGTCCTCCTACTCTTTCAATCTACCGATTAAACCCTCTCGAGAAAGCCCTGTTATTGTCACTTGAGCAAGGGAGTTGTTGAGGCTCTGGGCTGACGGTATTTGAACTTCTAAGTAATTCATAGTGTGGCCTTTTGCAGTGCCTTTAAGTTCATCAAATTCTTCAAACAAGACTTCGAGATTCTCAGTAATGAAGGTTTTTCTGAACACATAACTCTGGGCTTCTCCCAACTCAATCAATCGCTCGCTTCGGCTGCTTTTGACCTCTTCAGGCACTTGATCTTTAAACAGTGCTGCTTTTGTCCCTTTTCGACGCGAGTATTTGAAAACGTGTATCTTTGCAAATTCAATGGACTCAACGGTTCTCAAGGTCTCTTCAAACTCTTCATCGGTCTCACCGGGAAAACCTACTATAATATCCGTTGTGATGGCGGGTTTATGGAAGGCCTTTCTTAAAGACTCTACAATTTGTTTGTATGCCTGAGCGGTGTATTTTCTATTCATACGGGCTAATACAGTATCTGAACCCGATTGTATCGATATGTGAAAGTGTGGACAGAATTTGTCCATTAGGCTGATGCTCTCTATAAAATGATCCGTCAGCAGTGCTGGTGCAAGGGAGCTTAGGCGAATGCGTTTCAGGCCCTCAGTGGGTTCTATTTGCGTAATCAGGTTCAAAAGATCCCCTTCAGAGAGGTCTTTGCCGTAAGAGGCCACATGAATTCCCGCAAGGACCACTTCTTTAAACCCATTGGCACAGAGATTTGTCACCTCTGACACCACATTCTCCATTTTGCGACTTCTAATGGGCCCGCGTGCAAAGGGGATGATGCAGTAGGAACAAAATTGATTGCATCCTTCTTGAATTTTCAGGTAGGCTCGGGTTCTATCTTGATAGTCATTGACGCTCATTTCTTCAAAATCCGTAATGGTGTGAATTTCATGTACATGGGTCTGTTTTGATTCCAAGGTGAGTTCATGGATGAATTCGACGATTTTATGTCTGTCATCAGTGCCGAGCACAAGGTTGACACCTTCTATTTCAGCCACTTCATTTGGCGATATTTGAGAATAACACCCTACTACGGCGACCAATGCATTTTGATTTTGTCGTTTAAGCCTGCGGATCATCTGTCGTGATTTCTTGTCAGAAATTGACGTGACTGTACAGGTGTTGATCACATATAAATCCGCACTTTCATCATCAGACACAATAGTGTCGCCGTTTTTGATGAATAAGGACTTCATGGCCTCTGTCTCATATTGATTGACTTTACAGCCGAAGGTCTTGAAGCTTACGGTGCGCGGTCGCTTGTTATCCTTTAAATCTATATTTGTCATTGAACTAATTATCCTTTCGACAGTTGAATAACATACTTTTGTTTTATAGATACTTTAGCATTTGAATAAGGTATTCACCTTTTAGGTCTGTTTCATCCTTATCTAAAGGTCTTTGCCCAAAATTCACAAATCCATTCCTCGAATAGAAACAAATAAGACCTTCTACATCTTCACTTTCTAAATAAACTATTTTCCCGCCTATCACAGAGTGAACTTTTGCTACTTGATCGCATGCGAGTTTCAATAATTCATCCCCTGTTATGAGTTTATTGAAACCGTCCTTAAAGTTCTTTCCTAACTGAGCAATTAAAGGAGCGCTTATGTAGTAACTTTTTAACTCGTGGCTTTTAGTCGCTAACTTTTTAATCCTTTTTTCAAGTGATTTAGATAATGCCTTTTCTTTAACCATAATAACCTTATTGGCTAATGCATAATAGCCAATCAAGACAGGCTTATCTTTAAACGACGTAAAGATTAAATGTGTTTTTGCTAAACCTTGCTTTGAAAATTCAATTGCTTTATTATTTAAAAACACTTCTACATCCTTATTTAAGGGGCAAACAAAACTAAGGAGTATAGATTTTACGCTATCCTCCTCAAGTTCTTCTAATAAATGATCCAACTCAACTATGTTATAACCTACCATTATCTAGATCCAAACAAGGCTTTGATTTGGTCTTTGCTAATTTCCTTTACAATTTTGCTTATTGTAACCTCTTTGCATCGCTTATTTGAAGCGTTTTCAATTGCATTTACAAAAGATCTGCCTAAATGCTTAGATCTAATGTCAACGGTCTTCGTAATGCTTTTAGTGGCCATTTTTATCACCCTTTCAAGGTTGAGAGTCCTTAATGTTAAGATACCCACAAAAAACGTTTTTATGCACTATCCATAAAATCTAATTAATTCTAATTGACAGCTCCTATACTAATTTATCGTCATTTAGAATCACATACTTAATATATAACCTATTTTTATACTTATTTCAACCCCAAGTAAAGAATAAATCTCCTCTCGAATAATTGTTTTAATTCCTCTTTAATGTAATTTGGCCATGTTCCCTGTAATCTCAAAGACTTTTCTGCCATGTACGACGAGTTCAAAGACCGGAGCATGTTCTTAATTCTTAAACACGAAACGAGATATCACCAATAACATTGATCGCATAAACAAAGATATCTCTACCCAACATAATAGTAGTGATTGATTCAAGATTCATCAATGACACCTCGTTTCTGAATAATGCTAGCAACCTCCTGTTTTATAGAGCGTTACTTCCTTTGTCTTCATAGGCATAGGAGAGAACACTGACAGCAAAGAGTGCAGCTGTTTCTGTTCTGAGTATTCGGGTGCCAAGAGAAACCTCTTGAGCACCATGCTCTTTTAGCCTGTCGACTTCTTCTTGTTCAAATCCCCCTTCTGGTCCAATAATCACAGCGACTTTTGAAGGTGTACTGCCCTGAAGAACTGCCTTCAAAGAATCTGTCGCTTTTTCATAGGCCACCAAAACCAAGTCATAAGGCTCTAGTAGATGAGGGATCTCCTTGCCGTGAACAGCTTTTTCAATGGTGGTACGTCTATTGCGCTTAGCTTGCTTTGATGCCTCGTCGGCGATTTTTTGCCACCGTTCGAGTTTGCCGCTATCAAAAGAATCTTTGATCCTCGACACACAGCGGGTAAACTCTACAGGTCGAATGGCATTTACGCCAAGTTCAACGTTCTTTTGTATGATAATATCCATTTTTGAACCCTTTGGGAGGCCTTGAAAAACGTCGATACTGAGGGCCATTTCACGGGGCGTCAAATCCTCTTCACCGCAGGCGAATACAACTGCTTTCTTTTGAATATCGATAATTTCTGAAACATAGACACGGCCATCAGTGTCGCAAATTTCGACAGTTTCGCCGACTTTGAGGCGCAGTACACGATCAATGTGCTTTATTTCTTCAGGATCATTGATTTCTATGGTTCTCTTGTCTATAATGCCCGGATAAAAGAAACGATTCATGTTAGCCCTCAACCTTTGCTGTCACTGCGCACCAATCACCATCTACCTGATAATCCACGATGATCATGCCATTTTCAGACAGAGATTTTTTGACCATCGGCAGTTTCTCAACCAAAATGCCTGACGCCAAGAACCGTCCACCTGGAGCGAGTTTTGGAGGCAGGTCAGGAATAAGGATAATGATGACTTCGGCAATAATATTGGCAATGACAAAATCAAAGCGTTCACTGACCGCATCCGCCAGATTTCCCGTCACGACAACTGCATGATCCAGTACGCCGTTAAGCTCTAAGTTTTCCCGAGTGGCATCTGTAGCCGCGGGGTCAATATCGATCGCTGTGACACTCCCTGCGCCTAATTTCAGGGCTGCAATGGACAGAATTCCACTTCCGCAGCCCACATCGAGGACGTTTTCCCCTTGTACCAATTGTTCTTCAATCTTTTTGAGGCAGAGACGTGTAGTTTCATGCGTTCCCGTTCCGAACGCACCGCCTGGATCAAGGGTAATGACAAGCTCCTTTTCAGCTGCTTCGTACGTCTCCCACGAAGGTTTGATCACAAGGGTCTCTGTAATATGGGTGGTCTTGTAATACTTTTTCCATTCATTGGCCCAATCCGAGTCGTCAACCTCGATATGGCTCAGTTCTGCAAGGCCTACATCAAGTCCCTCTTCGGCAATCCTTTCCATTTCAAAACGAATATGCTCAAGAACAGAGGGCAGTTCATTGGAGGTTTCTAAATATCCCTTAATGATAGCCCCTTTGTATTGTTGGTCGACAAGATCGGGTTCAAAGTAATCCCAAGCACCTTCTAACGTCTGATAAATTTCTGCGTCGAAGGGCTCTTCAATAGCGACGCCAGTGATGCCGACATCGTATAGAATATTAGAGATGATATCTATGGCGGCGACAGAAGTTTTAATTTTAATTTCGATCCATTTCATTGTGTGGCCTCCCTCAATATGTTGCCTCTATAATGCGAGTCTATTCTATTATATGCGTTTTTTTGATATTATAAAAGACTTTTAGTCCTTGAAACCTCTGTCAAAGTATTTATAATGAACAGTTTTTATGCTATGATGAGAGGGACTTTTTTAGTCTAAAATTATTGGAGGAAAACCATGATCATAGTGGATATATTGAAATTCAGCTTGTTTGGTTATTTTATTGGCAGTATTCCCTTTTCTTATCTCGTCCCTAAGTTAGCATCTGGAGTAGATATCCGCGAGTTTGGCAGTGGAAATGCAGGTTCCACAAACGTATTTCGGAAAATGGGAAAAGCATACGGCGCATTGGCCTTTGCTGGAGATTTTTTGAAAGGCGTCGCAGCGGGTTATTTCGGTTTTCGTTTAGGTGGAGAACTGGGTTCTTTAGTTGCAGCTTTCTTTGCTATGATTGGGCATTGTTATCCCGTCTGGATTCGTTTTAAGGGTGGAAAAGGCGTAGCCGTTTCTGGAGGTGCTATTCTCGGTGTCAATCCTATGCTATTTCTGATGCTGTTACCTGTTCAAATTTTGCTCATGGTGTTCACGCGTTACGTCTCTCTTTCTTCGATTTTAACAGCAGTTTGTTTTCCTATAGCTGCCTATTTGACACATCAAAGTCCTTTGTTTATTCAAATTGCTACAGCGATGAGTCTTTTTGTCATTTTCAAACACAAAGGCAATATTCAAAAGTTATTGGCTGGCACTGAATCGAGACTTGGCAAAAAAAGCAGCTCTTAATTAATTCTGTTTAGAGTTTTTAGATCTTGGTATACAATATTCTAAGAGGAGGTGAAAGAGTGAACAAACACCACTATTCATTTAATGGACATGGCTATGCATATATCAAAATTATTCAACGGATTCTTGGAAGTTCTTTCACTGCTGTTCAATTAGAGGACGGCGTAGAGTTTTACAGAGGTGAAAACCAACGATTCTTAAAACTGGTGGATAGCAATGAAAAATTCATTGTTAATTTTGACGTTGCCGTACCCAGTCTTGAAAAAGACAATCCAATCGAAACAATTCATCACCACGAAGGCCCTAGACATCATGAATGGGTTTTCAGGGCGCGCAATATCGAACAAGTAATCACCTTGATTGAAATAGCGTTAAAACGACCCGAAAGCGCCCCTCAATGACGATTATGATTCACTGAATGACGCCATCGCACTTTTAAGAAATACGCATAAATGAGCAGCTTCAATCTGAGGATTGAAGCTGCTCTGTTTTTATGATCACTATAAGTCTTTTTTCAGTTCAGGGGGACTTTCAAGAGACAACTTGCCGAGTCTCCCTTTGCGATAATCTTCAATGATCAGTACCCCTGTTCTCCTATAATCAACATCCGCTTTTCCTAGCTTGAAGCCTCTTTTAGTCCCAATTGCCTCAAGGACTTCAAGGGGAGTCTGCGTTTCGTCGATTTGATACCGCCCTGCCAGTATGCCTGGATAAGTAGTGAGCATGCGGGTCACCAAATAGAGCCCCGTTTCTTCCACGGGAATAATCTCATCTTTAATTGCGCCGGTAAAAGCCAAATTGAGGCCCACTTGCAAATCGTCTATTTTAGGCCATAGGATACCCGGTGTATCAAAGAGGTCAATGTCCTCCCGAATACGAATCCACTGTTTGCCTCTTGTGACCCCTGGTTTGTCACCAGTCTTAGCTGATTTTTTGCCAACGAGTTTGTTGATTAGAGTGCTTTTGCCTACATTGGGAATACCCACGATCATAACGCGAATAGACCTAGGCTCCATGCCTTTATCCAAATATTTTTGCTGACGTTTAATCCCTTGTTCTTTAATCGCCACCAATAACTCACGTATATGAGTGCCGTCTATGGAATCAATAGGGATGGCCATTATACCCTGTTCCCTATAATATTGAACCCATTTTTTAAGAATCACAGGATCAGAAAGATCAAATTTATTCAGAGCCACAACGCGAGGCTTATCTTTCAAAATTTCGTCAAATACAGGATTTCGACTGCTTAGAGGAATACGTGCGTCAAGTAGCTCAACGACCACATCCACCAGTTTTAGATGGGCGCCTATAAGCTCTTTGGTTTTTTTCATGTGGCCGGGGTACCAATTGATATGCATAGTGTACATCCTTTCAATAGGGCGAAGACAAAAAAAATAGAGCGAATCGCTCTATTTTTTGAAAAGTCTTTCTTTAACTTTAGCTGATTTTCCAACTCTATCACGAAGATAGAACAGTTTCGCACGTCGAACGATACCATAACGCACAACTTCGACAGCTTCAATCTTAGGTGAGTGAAGTGGAAGAGTCTTCTCTACGCCAACACCATAAGAAATCTTTCGAACAGTGAACGTTTCACGTACACTACCGTTTTGTCTTTTGATGACAACACCTTCGAAAATCTGAATTCTCTCACGCTTACCTTCAGTAATTTTTAAGTGTACTTTAACGGTGTCACCAACATTGAAAACTGGGACATCTTTTTTAAGCTGTTCAGATTCAATTTGCTTAATAATATTTTGATTCATGGGTCATAACCTCCCTTCTTCATAGACGTTCATTATCTCTGTTTTAGACAGCGGAACATCCGTATTCAACAAAAGAAATTATACCATAAGGAAACAGCTGATACAAGTGTTTTTCGAATAAATCCAGCAACACTTTATTTTACTCTATTTTAACGCTTTTAGCGCATAGGTTTCACTCCCCATAAGTATCCATTATAGCTGAAAGCGAAATTTCAATGATTTGTTTAACCAAAGACCCCGGATAGACACATGGGTCTATCCCTACGAAAACAAAAAAGACCCCCAAAAGCCGCTGAATTCTTTGTTCTTCTCTTGATCTTATGCTCTTATGTTTTATGCACTTAACGCTTTTAGCACATAGGTTTCGCTCCCCATAAGTACCCATTATAGCTGAAAGCGAAATTTCAATGATTTGTTTAACCAAGATCCGTGCATTTTGCACGATGCAAAATGAGGCCAGTTTGGCAAGGACGCCACATCTGGCCGTTAGGGTCTTGGTTAAACTATATTCCTGCCTTCGCTCATTCAGACTATCTGGGTACGTTGGGCAGCGTAACCTATATTCCTGCCCTCGCTCATTTAGACTATCTGGGTACGCTTAGGTGCGAAACCTATGTCATCATAACCATATCCAAGACCCCGGATAGACACATGGGTCTATCCCTACGAAAAGAAAAAAGACCCCCAAAAGCCGCTGAATTCTTTATTCTTCTCTTGATCTTATGCTCTTATGTTTTATGCACTTAACGCTTTTAGCGCATAGGTTTCACTCCCCATAAGTACCCATTATAGCTGAAAGCGAAATTTCAATGATTTGTTTAACCAAGATCCGTGCATTTTGCACGATGCAAAATGAGGCCAG
>JBBRGL010000112.1:0-8263 GCA_038240675.1 Peptostreptococcales bacterium | reverse complement strand
CATATAGTTCCGGAATGTTCAACTGGAACTATATGCAGTTTGAATAATCGAGAAACTTACTTTTGACACTCAAATCATGAGCATAAAGTGACCTAAACTGGTCTCGACCCCAAAACAATCACTCCCATACAACCGTCCCACAACTGTCCCACGCGAAGCGCCGAACAACCCTTTCGATTCACTCTGCTATACGCATGCTGTGGTATTTTAGGACGTTTTCGAATACACATCACAGGCCATTTTCCACATTAGTCCTCTGATTGTGGTCAACACCTTGTAAAACCCTCTATTTTCCACCGAGGATGTCTAGTTTCGCTTTTAAGGAGTCTGTTACTTTCAAAAGCGGTAGGCGTACTTCATCTGAAGTGATTTGGCCTCTTTGTTGAAGGATATATTTAATAGGCGCTGGGTTAGGCTCCTCAAAGAGAAGCTTGATCATAGGAACCAAAGACCTGAAATGGTCAAGTGCCTTTTGGCCGTTATTTCTTACCATGAGATGGTATATTCTGAGAAATGATTCTGTCTGCAAATGCGCTGAAGCCAGTATTCCCCCATCTGCGCCGTGTGCTAAATGGGCTAATAGCTGAATATCTTCGCCACAAAGCACAGAAAAATCTTTGGGTCTATCCATGAGAAACTGAACGGATTGGGATAAATCCCCGCAAGCGTCCTTGAGTCCGATAATATTTTCGTGCTCGGCCAACTTGAGAATTGTTTCATTGGTCATATTGCGACCTGTTCTGTAGGGAATATTGTATAAAATAATCGGCAAACTGGAGCTTTCTGCAATGGTCTGAAAATGCTGAATGATTCCCTCTTGACTGGGTCTATTGTAATAAGGTGAAACACTGAGTATGCCTGAAAGACCCATTGATCTAAATTGTCTGAGGCCATGTTTGACTTTATAGGTATCATTTCCGCCATATCCCGCATAGACAGGTACAGCACCATCGACTTCTTCTAATACAATATGCAAAATTCTTTTGTGTTCATCTTCTCTTATACAAGGTGCTTCTCCCGTTGTTCCAAGGGGTACAAACCCTTGAACTCCTAATTCTAAATAATGATTTACCAATTTTCGTAGTGATGGTTCATCTACCTTATCGTTTAAAAAAGGGGTTATGAGTGGAATGTAAATACCTTTAACCATGTTGCCTCCTATGGATGGTCTCCATCTTTGTAAAACTATTTTGACAGCTTGCCTATTCCCTATCATACCATAGGACAGTTCGTTTGAAATACCAAATATGCAATAAATCAAGCTTATTTGGCAACACACCCTTTAAACCTTCTTTTCATTGTTTGAGTACACAAACCAGATTTAGAGTGACATCGTTAGTCCTCTTATAAAAAGTTTATTAATCTTTGGTGGATTTGTTCGCCTTTACATGGCAAACAGCCTATACTTGTTCTAAAGGATGAGAGGATTGATTGGATACCTACAATAGACTTTCAGGATTCCCTATTCAATAAAGGAGGCCAAGAAATGGCGCGAAAAGTACTTTATTATTCACGATCTGGCAACAGCAAGCGCATCGCTGAGAAAATCAATAAGACAATTGGGGGTGAGCTGATTCAAATAACAGACACGATGAACTGGAAAGGTGTCTTTGGTTTTATAAAAGCGGGTTATTATAGCTCTACCGATAAAGATATGGCGATCTCACTCAGCAGTGCTGTCGGTAAAGATGACGAACTCGTAGTCGTTGCCCCTTTATGGGCCGGTGGTCCCGCTCAGCCAGTCCGCGTATTTTTGAGAGGCCACAACCTGTCTAAGATCCATCTGGTCCTGAACTCAGCGGGTTCTGGCATCAGAAAGCTTGATCAAAGACAATCTTATTCCTCTGTCGTCGACATCGTGAAGAACAAAGCCAATGAAGAAGTTCTTATTGACGACTTGATCAAGAAACTGTAGTCAGCTAACGCAATAAGCCCTCCCAAACGCTCAAACAGCGTTTGGGAGGGCTTTTGAATTTTGACTAAATTTGGACCAAAGCGAGAATTTCGGTTTCTCTTCGAATGGCCAAAGCTTCCAGGTCCTTGATTTCTTTGCTGACTTTTTCAACGTAGTTCACATCTTTAATGCCAGTCAAGTTGATTTTGACATTGAGGAGTGCACTTAAAATAGCTGTTCGTGCCATCATACAAGAGACAAGGCCATCGGTTACAGCGTTTTGGTTGCCTTTTAAAACAACTGCTTCAATCAAAGGAAACATTTCAGCGCAAGATTTTGCAACTGCAAGGGGCACTGATGCCGCTAGTTTATAGGCTTCTTCAATGGCACTTGCGCGTGTCGCCTTGTCTTCATCCGTCTCTTTAGGGAGTTTGAAAGCTTTCATTACATCATCAAAAGAATTGGCATCCTGATCGATAAAAGAAGCAAATGCTTCTTTCATATTTTGCATATTCTCTAAGATTTCCTTCATTTCTTCTTCTACTTCGACAAACTTCTTTTTGCCGATGGTGAGATTTGCAACCATTGCAGCGAGGGCTGCTGATATGCCAGCTGAAAGCGCTGCAACACTTCCGCCACCAGGTACTGGCTCACTAGAAGCCAATTGATCTAAAAACTTAATGCAACTTAACTGTGCTAACATAATAGAGTCTCCTTTAGTTTAATAAGGCCTAGTATAGACCACTTGACCGCCTTTAATTACCTCTTCAACCGTTGAAACAGCAATGTGGTATGGCAAAAATTTATAAGATGGGAATTCGTGAATCAACACATCGCCTTTTTTCCCAACGTCCAAACTGCCGATTTCATGGGCTTTTCCAATGGCGGCAGCACCGTTTAGGGTCAGCGCTGTCAGGGTTTCTTCAATGGTCATGCCCATCTGAATCGTTGCGAGGGCAATAACAAGTGGAATAGACTCTGTAAAACAACTCCCCGGATTGAAATCTGTGGCAAGGGCAACGGCACACCCTGATTCTATCATAAATCGGGCACGAGCGAAATGTTCTTTCAAACTAAAAGCCGTACAGGGAAGGAGCGTGGCGACAACGCCTGCCTCTGCCATTTGTCGAATGCCTTCATCTGAAGCTTGGAGAAGGTGATCTGCAGAAACTGCACCGAGTTCAGCAGCTAGCTCTGCGCCCCCTAGTTGAACGATTTCGTCTGCGTGGACCTTGGGCTTCATGCCGTAGGCTTTAGCCGCAGTCAAAAGACGTCTTGAATCCTCTACGGAAAACACATTTTTCTCGCAGAATACATCACAAAACTCAGCAATATCAAGGGCAGCCACAGCGGGTAAGCACTCTTCAATCTGATAGGTGATAAATGCATCCTCTCTGCCTTTGTAATCCTTCGGCACACTGTGGGCGCCTAAATAGGTGACGACAACATCTACTGGATGATGGCCTTTGAGGGCTTTGTAAGCTTTAAGTTGCTTAAGCTCCGTCTCTTTGAAAAGACCGTAGCCAGATTTGCCTTCGACTGTGGTCACTCCAAATCTCAACATAGAATCCAGGCGTTTTTTGCCTACAGCGATGAGTTCTTCAAGTGTCGCAGCATCCGTCCCGCGCACGGAATTAATAATGCCGCCCCCTTTATTCATAATGTCGACATAGCTTTGTCCAGCAAGCCGCCAACTGTACTCATCCGCTCTAAACCCCCCAAATACAAAATGGGTATGGCTGTCTACAAAACCCGGTGTAACAGTTTTGCCCGACGCATTGATGAGGTCATAGTCTCCAAGGGACAAACCCTTCAAAACATCCTGCGTTTTCCCGACTCTGGTGATGATGCCGTCTTCAATTAAGACAGCGCCGTCCTCTATAAGTCCAATATCATTCATGCTGAGTCCTTTTTTTGCTTCGAAGCCTGAACACGTGACAAGCTCCGTTGCATGGACGATCAATAATCCTTTGCGTTTCATGGCCTACTCCCAGATCTGTTTTTCGAGGATTTGGTTAGGATCGAAGTTTTCAATGCGCAGGTACCACTCAGCCGTTTGAATCAAAGCATCGAGGGGCACATTGCCGATGACTTCTGAACCGACAATAGAAACACCATAGCGCTCTGCTTCTATACGAATCAGTTCAAAAGCTCTGTGTAGAGGCGTTTTTGTGTAGTCTGTCATATTCATTGAAATTTGGACTATGCCACGCTCTTTCAGCTCGACGCCCATGGCTTTACAAAAGCGAAGTCCGCCGCTTAAGTGTCTGACGTTTTTAGCGATTTTGTCCGCTACTGCCATATCGTTTGTGTTCAGATTGACGTTGAATGCCACCAAAGCCATGCGTGTTCCTACTGCTGTAATGCCTGCAGTGGGGTGAAGCGCCGTTCCAAAGTCAGGTGTCCACTCAGGCTGCTGCAATTTTGCTGCCATGCCTTCAAATTGTCCTTTACGCACATCTGCAAGGTTTTGTCTGTTGGGTTTAGACGCTGATTTTTCATAGAGAAATACAGGTATTTGAAGCTCTTCGAAAATACGCTTTGCCGTTTCTTTTGCAAGGGTATCACATTCATCTACAGTCATATTTTTGACTGGAATAAAAGGCACGACATCTGTTGCACCCATTCTTGGGTGCTGGCCTTCATGGTTTGTCAAATCGATAACATCCTTAGCGATGGCCATAGCCGCAATGACAGCATTTTGAACAGCCTTAGGCTCTCCTGCAATAGAGACGACCAAACGGTTGTGGTCTTCATCGTTGGAGTAATTGAGAAGCTTTACGCCTTGAGTTGTTTGAAAAGGTTTTACAATTTGATTGATTTTATCGTGGTCACGGCCTTCGCTAAAGTTAGGCACACATTGAACTATTTGATTCATAGACATGAGATAAGTCTCCTTTTAGTTTTTGTTTGGGGAAATATTGCGGTAAAATCCTTACATGTTGCACGCCTCATAATTGGCATTGACCAATGAATCCACAAGGTCTTGCTCAGGAATATAAGGAATTGTAATGTGGTCTGTACCGTCGTAAAGTTGATTGTACTCGACGCAAGTAGAGATCGAGTTTTCATTTCTCGCCCATGCACGTCTCGATACGCCAACCATCGTATCCCAAGGAACTGACCTTTTGATAATGGTGTCCACACGCTCTGAACCGTCCAGTACAAGTCCGAATCCACCGTTGATGGATTTAGAGATGCCGACGCCGCCGCCATTATGGAGGGCTACCATAGTCATGCCACGGGCTGCGTTTCCTGCAAAACACTGGACTGCCATTTCCGCCATAATATTAGAGCCATCTCGAATGTTTGAAGTCTCTCTGAACGGGGAATCCGTGCCGCCTGTATCGTGATGATCACGACCGAGCATGACAGGGCCAATGTCGCCGTTTCTCACCATTTCATTAAATTTAAGCGCAATGTTCATTCTACCGAGGGCATCTTGATAGAGGATGCGGGCCTGAGTGCCGACTACGAGACCATTTTTTTCTGCATCTCTCACCCATACATAATTATCGCGGTCTTGTCCTCTTCGATTGGGATCAATTTTGGACATAGCCGCCTGATCCGTTTTTCTGAGATCCTCTGCTTTTCCGCTGAGGCAAACCCATCTAAATGGGCCATAGCCATAATCAAACAACATCGGTCCCATAATGTCTTCCACATAAGAAGGGAAAACAAAGCCATCGGATTCTTCCACGCCATTTTTGCAGACTTCTTTAATGCCTGTATCGTAAACCGCTTTGAGGAAGGCATTGCCGTAGTCAAAGAAGTAAGCGCCTTTTTCACTCAATGCCTTGACGACTCTGAAGTGATTTTGAAGTGTTGAATTGACGCGTTTTACAAATTCAGGCTTGTTCTCACTCAGCATTTTTGTTCGCTCGTCAAAAGTCATTCCCTGAGGGCAATAGCCGCCATCATAAGGCACATGGCAAGAGGTTTGGTCAGAAAGCAAATCAATTCTGACGTCGTGTGCCAAGGCGTACTGCAGGAGGTCCACGACGTTACCGTGGAAGGCTATGGCGCGTCCCTCTCTTTTTTCCATATAGTCAGAAGCTTGTTTAAAGGCCTCCTCTGGAGAATCTGTATAACTGTCGACCCAGCCTTGTTCGTAGCGGGTCATGACGCGAGAAAGATCCACTTCTGCAATAATACCGACGCCATTTGCGATTTTGACTGCCTTGCCTTGAGCACCACTCATGCCGCCAAGTCCAGACGTGACAAAGATCTTGCCTTTCAAATCCTCATCGCCTTTGAGACCAAGTTTGAGTCGACCTGCATTGAGCACTGTGTTGAACGTGCCGTGAACGATTCCCTGCGGTCCAATATACATCCAACCACCAGCAGTCATTTGACCGTAATTTGCCACACCCATTGCAGCCGCTTTGTTCCACCACTCTGGATTGTCGTACATGCCTATCATAAGGGAATTGGTAATCAGCACTCTAGGCGCTTCTTCAGAGGAGCGAAAAAGGCCGAGTGGATGTCCTGACATGACTGTCAGTGTCTGGTCTTTGGTCATAACTTCCAAGTATTTTTTGAGCAATTGATACTGCATCCAGTTCTGACACACCTGGCCTGTTTCACCATAGGTCACAAGTTCATAGGGATAAAGGGCGATGGCGAAGTCTAAGTTATTGTCGATCATGACTTGAATGCCTTTAGCCTCTACACAGTTTCCTGTATAGCTGTCGATAGAACGCCCTACAATATTGCCCTGAGGGCGAAATCTATAGCCATATATACGGCCTGTCGTCTTAAGTTCTTCCATAAATTCTGGTGCAAGCACAGCATGAAGATTTTCTGGTACATAGCGGAGCGCGTTTTTTAAAGCTGTTTTTGTTTGCTCTTTTGAGAGGGTAAACTCACGTTTTGGGGCTCTTCTAATGCCCTCCAAAAACACAGGATACTCTGGCAATTCGTGATCAAGCTTAATGGTCATGGCTTGACTAACGTCCAAATTCGAAATCATATGAACTCTCCTTACGCATCTCTAACAGTTGACCTCTTAGAGTATTTTTTCTCGACTTCATCCTACCGTCTTTCCGTCATTAAACCGTCAACGCTTTTTTGTGCCTCATCGCAGTGCTTATCCTCTGACCTATACCCTTTCTAGCATACCATGGGTTCACAGAATTGTAATCTGTTACTCAGCCCTAAAACACCTTTAGCGGATTCATTACTGCACGCATCACAAAAGCCGTATCCTAAGCTTTCGCTTTTGATACGGCCTTACACACTTCTATTGAATGTTTACCCACATTCTACTCCTCAACGCAAATATTTATCTTCTATGGCACGCAGGGTTCCATCACTTTTGAGCGCTTCAAATCCGGTGTTAAACAACTGTATAAAATAATCCATGTCTTTTGCTTTGGTGAAGGCAATACGCGTGTCAGAACCGCCGGCTTCAACATAATTAAATGCGAGAAATCTCACTTGATTTTGAAGCGTGTTTGAAGCGATATAATAACGTGCGGCGTGTTCGTTCATAATCAAGCAATCGATTTGCTTCTTCATCAATTTTCTGAACAAAATATCCTCTTTGTCGCAAATGTCTTTTTTGATTGCAGAGTCCTTGCTAAAGGCTTCCCAATAGCCATATCCCTTCATTGTCCCCACCACTACGCCCTTTAAGTCCTGAAACGTTGACACTTGAATGGTTGAACCTGTCAGTGCTACAAAGACATATCGACTTGGATCGCGATAATTTTCTGTAAAATCCATTGTCTTTAAACGCTCCGGATTTTTCGAAAGGGTGGGTACCAAATCCGCATAGCCATTTTTAATCAACCGCATGGACTGGTCAAAAGAAGCAAGATTGACTTTGACAGTGATTCCTTGCCGTTTATAAATTTCATGAATGATATCAATATCAATACCCCGTACAGCACCTGTGACATCCGCAATGATATAGGGTGGGTAGGGAGATGTGGCCAATGTAAGTTCCTTAATATTCTGAGGGATTTCTTGTTCCTTGACCTGAAGACTATAGAGCTCTTCAGTGACCGTTTCAAACCGCAGACCAATTGCACTTAAATGTTTAAGGGCTATGGTTTCTTCCTTGATAGCCTCACTGACGAGTTCTGTCGCCTCTACATTAGATGCAATTATGCCTGTCATGACCTCTGTGAGTTCATCCACCTTCTCACATTCACTCAAAAGCGCACTGTTATTGTGATCTAGGACCTTGACTGACTCAAGTGTTTGCCCAATTTGATCCGCAATTTCGTTGATGTCTGCAATCATGCCACCAAGATTTCCGGATTGCTCCCGTATACTTTGAATGGCCGTATTCATAACGGTTGTGGTGGTTCCCGCCATGGTGTTGATGCCTGTAATCAGTGCAGATATACGGTTTACAACGCC
>JBBRGL010000111.1:0-8282 GCA_038240675.1 Peptostreptococcales bacterium | reverse complement strand
TAATTCATATACCTAGAGATCGTCATGACACTCACTTTAAGATACTCAGCCAGTTGCTTTTGATTGAATGAAGTTGTCTTAATAATCTCCTTGATTAGCTGCGCTTTCAAAGGCCGATTTGCTTGACTGCTATTCTTCATGAGACCAGCGACCTCATCCCCTGTCTGCAGTTTATAATATGCGAGCACCTCTTCAATGCTCTTTTTCTCTAAATCAAATCCAACGATTTCATGAAAGACTTCGACAGGTTCAAATTCAAATTCTTTTTTCTCCTTACCCACATCGTCTAATTCAGAGAAAAAATTCATATACTGGGCGATTGCCTTTGCTTTATCATTTGAAAGCATTTTGAGCACATCATCGACTTCACAGTAGCATTTTAGACCTTGAGCGTACTCTTTATGACTGCTCCAGAGGTAGTCCAACTCCGCTATTCCAGCCCTTACAGGATCTGGATGTATTGATCGACCAAAGATAAATATTCTCTTTTATCTTAATCACTATTCAACATATCTCCTCGATTATTTCCACGTGCAATCACATGATAAAAAGCCCCTTCTTAGTGTATCCGATGCCGACAAGCCATATGCTCCCCCTTGTATGTTTTGCTAATTTCATTATACATAAAAGTAGATTGTTAGCCTGACCCCTTGGATGTTTATTCTGGGAATCGGTCTTTGTCATTTATGTATTGACGAATGTCCGCGAGCTCTTTTCTCGGCGTTATGCCTTTTTTGACAGCAAGGTCATATTGCTGTAGCCAATAGTCCTTCGCTTTAAATTGCCAGAGCAATTCTAGCAAAATATAGAGCGATACTTCAGCATTACTGTACACATAATTTTTACTAAAATATTGAATGGCCTCACCATATTCACCTAACTCCATTTTGATTAAAAATACCACCATGACCAAATGTCTGATCTTTTCTTCTCGTTTAAAGCTTGTCGTATCTATTGACCTGGCTCCTTTTGACGAAGCAGGTATAGAGGCCCTGATTTCAGCTTTCATCATATCACATTGTTCAGCAGTCACCATTTTCAAATCCGGTGTCTTTAACAGTTGAATAAGTGTCCAAATGAGAGTCTCGTGGGAAGTTACTCGATCGCCACCATGATCTATGACGAGGGATATGACTGATTTTATGTTATTGGGAGTCACACCACTTCTAAGTCGCCTAGCAATCAAAGTTTCTAGCATAGTTACTTGTTTAATTCCAACAGCTCTGAATGGGCTTTCTGTCTTGAAAATGTAATAACTACAAGCATAACTCAGCATTGCATAGAGCTTAAAGAGCAATTCCGTCGCTAGGAAATTCATATCACTATCAACAGGCACCTTTTGCAAGTCCTTCAGGTAGGATTTAATTGTCACTTTCCAATTTTCTCTCTCGCTTTTATGAACGAACTTATTAGGTGCGAAATAGTATTGCTTATACGCGTGTTCGACAAAAATCTCAATTTCACGCTTTAAAGCCTCTACATCAATGTCACTCTCAACCAATTGCGCTGGTTTGATTTTGCTTTTGTGTGTCGAAAAATCATTTAGCACATTGTCAATGCCCTTCTCTTCACGCAATTTCTTTGGCATCGCTTTATACATTTCCGCAATAATCAAACTAAGCTCTTCTTTTTTATATTTTTTTAAAAGCTCCTTGAGTTCCGGTATCAACATAGTCATTCTCCTTTGACACATCTCAGTTTTATGCATTTAAGGTCTTAAGTATTTTCTATCAAGCAAATCAAGAGATTGTTTTGTAGGTTTTAATTCATGCTCATAGACATCAGCATAAATCCGAGGGACTTTTTTAAGACGATAGTTTATATCATCAATATCAAAAGAAAGCAGATCAAGATCAGATACGCCAATCCAATCACAGTATTCTTGATACTTCACTCCTTTTTTCTTTTTAAATGCTTTTAAAATATCTTCAAGTCCGCCAACTCCACAGCAATCCTCAATGATGCCAAATCCTTCACCTTCAAGAACTCTTGGAAGTTCCTTTCCTGGCAAAACCTTATCAACAATGATTTTTTCTAAAACAACAGACACCTGCCAATTATCACCAAAATCATAGGTGAAAGTCATGCAATCACTAGGATAGCTAATTATATGCTTTACACGCCTATCCACCGCATCTATTATCTCTTCACTTTCTGCGTCCCTGTAATCATATGAATCCTCGGTTACAATTTCAATGTGCCTATTTTTATATATAGGTGATAAGTTGCTCGTATCTCCAAATAGTCTGAGGATAACATCTTCAGAGTATCTTTTAGTCATTTCTCTTTTGCAGTTTTCTTCAAATGGTACATCAAAGCAAAAAAGATGGCTTGCTTTCATTTCAAACATTGTCATTAGGATATACGCAAGCCTTGCCATTGTTATATTGTTAGAAATCTGAAATCGGCGCCACATTTTTGGCTTGTAATCGTCTAATACAGCATATAATTGATATATTGGGTGACATGCCATTTGTCTCTCCTTTTTAATTGTTTTCTTCAAGCATTATATCACAAAGCGCATAATCATGCCTGTGACCCTAATAAGACTTTAAAGGCATGATTATGCGCTTTGAGCCCCGTAATTATAAATCCAAGACACCTGACTCTCTGTGATTCCAAAGTACTTTCTTAAATCAACTTAAGACATCGTTTTATATTTCAAGATTTCTCGAATCAGCATTTTCCTACAGGCAATCAACTCATGATTCAAATTCTTTCCTTTTAGCATCTCTAAGCCTATACCATAGGTCTTCTCAAAAGCCTCAATGATTATTTCTTTATTCTTTTGGACTACGCCTATTCTGCAAAGCTCTGGCTTTAACTCTATGCATTTCCAATCCTCCAATCCCTGCACGTACTGGGTTTTGATGAATATATCTGACCAGCATAAGCAAATAGGCATCTTTATCACATAAGCGTACAACCGACAACCCTATTGATCAACATATTTGAACACTTTCTCTAAATACGCACTCTTCTCATCTTCATTCCTGAAAACATAGGCCTTATTGTTTTCCCTCGCAATGACATGATATAGGGCGCCTTTATAATCAATACGTGGTTTTCTTGCCAAAAGTTGACCTCCCATTATCTCTCTTCACCACTTTATTCTACTGCAAAGTGTATGTACAGGCCCCTATGACCACACAAGGGTTAGAAGGCACTTTCACTTATTCTTTTAAATCAAATACCTCAAGAGGTTTATCTGCCATAATCGCTTCATCCTCTTCATAAAGCACTTCCTTTCAATCATCGAATTTCCCTAAAAGAAAACACAAGTTCTCTCGCAATTTGTCCTGTCTTTACATATTGCCTTTCGCCATGATCCGATACTAATGTGAATCCTATTTTTTCAATAACGCGACATGATGCAGCGTTTCTATAATCACAGTGTGCCACTAAAACTGTAGCCTTCAGTTCATTGATTGCAAAGTCTTTAATTGCCATTGCGGCCTCTGTGGCATATCCTTTACCCCAATACTCTTTATTGAGTATCCAGCCAAGCTCACCCTCTGTACGCTGATCATTCATTGACACTGAAACGCCTCCAATCAGCTTGCCATTAAGTATTATCGCAAATTCATATAAGCTTGGGCACTCTTTCTGCCATTGCGTAGTCACGAGGGTTAAAAACGCTTTGGTTTCCTCTTCAGTCTTATTGGGTAAGTAGATCATATATTGACTGTTTTCAATATCAGAAGCATAAGCATGCACAGCCTCGAAGTCCAGCGTATGCATCGGCCGGAAAATCAAGCGATTCGTTTTTAATATAGTGTCCATTGCACTCTCCTTGAAAGATAGCTTGTTGATTAACCTATTTCAGCAATAACTCTTCATTATTATATCAAATTTTTCCAATCTTTGCACCTTGAATTGATTTATGCTAAACTATCGCACCAATACATATAAATGAAAAGCCCCCCTACTTTAAGCTATTAGATAGGAGAATGTATATGAAAAAACTTGAGCTAATCCTTTAGCAGCTGCATCAAAAATGGATACAGCCGTGTGTCGCAACTGCGTTGTTGTGTGTCATTCATGCTGCGCTGCTGTGTGAAAAGATGAGAAGAAGGGTATCGTGATTCTTAAGTAGATCGCCATACGACGATGCACATAAAGAAATCCACCTCAAAAAAATCATTTTTGAGATGGCCTCTTTATATTTTTTGAGGCTACGGTTTTCGTTTCACAAACGAATCAACTCAATCCATGTGGCGCTTCGCTATATCGAGTGGGTAGCCCCGAAAAAGGTTACATCTAAATTTCCAGTTTTAGCTTACCACCTAACAAGTAAATCATAGTGATAAAAGTATCAACCTTTCTATAACCTCTCGCTCTGTTGTGTGCAGCTTGAACAACGCTACTAATGCTTCCTAATATGCCATTAGTAAGTTTTGAGTCGAAGAAATTAAGGATACCTGCCCAGTTTTTCTTATTGGTCTTAGCAAACTCAATCACTGGTTCTAACCTTGAGTTGAGTGCATTTCAATATAAATTTCATGGCATTCTATTGCGCAGGATTTGAATCCTATATTGAGTATCATCCATTCGGAAGAAACTATTCAAAATTTAAATATCAAGGAGTTTAAAACACTGGGGGTTAGGTAGGTTGTTGAACTGGATTCCTGCCTTTAGGGGCGTATGTGGGTGTGGGGAGGGACGAAGGTGTGGATTATTGGAGATAGATGATTAGGCGAAAGGGTATAGGGGGAAATTCGATGGGTTTTGAATTGGTTTGGGATTAAAATAAGAAAGATTTCAACTTAAATTAATGCGCGACTCAATTCGTCGTGCCTTTTGGAATATGCACTGAAGATTAAAAATTCAATGCATGATTAGGGTGTCAAAAGTCCTTAGCTGATCATATTCATACCACATATAGTTACGAATGGTTCAACTGGAACTATATGTGGTATGAATATTCGAGAAACTTGCTTTTGACACTCTAATCAAGCATTGAATATTAAAAATTGAACATTGAAGATTTTGAACAACGAGGAATAAAAAGAGCCTTGATTATTTGGTCTTTGGTGCCAAAAAATAAACACGGACGTGGGCACGTCTAATCCCCTCAACAAAAAATAAAAACGACTCAATGGATTGGCCGTTTTTCTTTTTTGTTGCGGCTGCTCTTCTTTGCTTTATCGCCGTGGAGCCAATGATGGGACTCGGACCCATTACCTGCTCATTACGAGTGAGCTACTCTACCAGATGAGCTACATTGGCGTATTATGGAAGTTATACCTTTATATATCCAGTTGAAAACTTCATTCAACAGCTATATGATGAGTTTATCCTATAGTGAGGTGATACCCTTGAAAATTGCATCGAAACTTATTTTTTTGATTTTTTTTGGCGTGACTTATGCTTTGCAAAACATATGGCATCTAAATCCAACTTTTGTGGAGACTTATTATTCAAATGGCGTAAATCTTTATTTTAGAGAGCTTCAGGGAATCGTTTTTGGCGTTTTCCCGTTTTCTGTGGCGGAAGTGGTCGTGGTTTTTGGGGGAATTGGTCTTGGTCTTTGGGGGATTTTTATGGTCACGGATTGGCTGCGTCGGCCTATTCGGCGGTTTATGACTTTTGGGAAACGTCTTATGGCAACGCTTCTGGGGCTGATGGTGCTGTATGGATGTTTCGTGCTGTTTTGGGGACTGAATTATCAGCGGCCTAGTTTTTTGCCTACGGAGCAGGTGGTACAGTCTACTGAGAAATTGGAAAAACTGTGTACACTGCTTGCATCACAGGCCAATGCTGAGCGCTTAGGCCTTGATCCGGCGATGATGAGGCACAAAGCTACGTCTGCTGAATTTTCTGAGATGCAAAATAAAGTTGAAACGCTTTACCAAAAGACGGCTCTAGACTATCCCGCTTTGAGAGGACATTTTTCTAAGCCTAAGGCTATTGTGCTGTCTCGTCCTTTTTCCTACACCGGTATAGTGGGGATCTATTTTCCTTTTACAGGGGAAGCCAATGTGAACACAAACGAAGTGCCTTTTTTGCTGAGCTCTACAATGGCCCACGAAATGGCACATCAAAGAGGCTATGCTAAGGAAGAGGATGCTAATTTTATCGCCTATCTCGTGATGCAGGAAAGCGATGATCAGGCCTATCAATATGCAGGAACGCTCCTTGCTTTGATTCATGCAAGCAACCGTCTTTATGAGGACAGTCCAGAGGCTTATCAAAGAGTGCGAGCGCTGTACGGTTCTGATCTTGTGTCGGATCTCCAGTTTACCAATACTTATTGGGCGCCCTATAGAGGCAAAGTCGAGGAAAAAGCCACCAAGCTTAATGACAACTATCTCAAATCAAATGGCCAAAAGGCAGGAGTCGTCAGTTATTCGCTCATGATTAAGCTCTTACTTGCCTACTACGAGGATCAACTTTAAAGAAACGAAGATTTGAGGCGGCAGCCGCTCTAGGGTCAGCGGAATCGGGCAGTTTGCCCTAGGAGAATCGTTGGTGTTCTTGATGAACACATCACTAGGTGAATCGCTCGGAAACTCAACCTCGCTAGTGGAAAGGGTCGAAGATGCCTGGGATCTTGTGCTTTGCCACAGGATCAGGGATCAAAATTCACTTCCCTTTGCCTCTTTCCGTTAGGCCTGTGGGCCGATTCTCCTTGGAACCGAGAAATCGTGGTGTGATTCTCCTAGGACTGAAGGTCCGATTCTGCTGCCTTGTTCTCTTTCACCTGAGTCAACAACACGCCGCCGATCACAAAGAGGACGGCAATGCTGAGGACGCCGGCATTGGTGCTGCCTGTCATCAGTGTCACGATGCTCATCAGGGCAGGGCCCATGATTGCGGCGAATTTTCCAAATATATTGTAGAAGCCAAAAAACTCATTGGCGTTGTCTTTGGGTATGAGCTTGGCAAAATAGGATCGGCTGAGGGCTTGAATACCGCCTTGCTGTGTGCCCACCAGAATGGCCAAAATCCAGAAGTCTAAGGTGGTTTTTAGGAAATAGGCGTATATGCAGATCAAAGTATAGGCGATGATGGCCACATAGAGCATGGTTTTGCCTCTATACTTATCAGAGAGCTTTCCATAAATAATGGCAAAGGGGAAGGCCACAAATTGGGTCACAAGGAGGATCACCAGCAGGCTATTGGCGTCAATTCCAAGGTCTGATCCGTAAGCTGTGGCCATTTTGATAATGGTATCCACGCCATCAATGTAAAAGAAATAGGACAAAAGAAAAATAAAGAGAGGCTTTTGGGCTTTGATATTTGAAAAAGTCTTTGCCAAACGCTTGATACTGTTTGCAATGGGATGAGGTTCTCTTTCGATTCCGTGAATTTGATGGACATTTTTCATCATAGGCAGTGTAAAGTAGCCCCACCAAATAGCAGTGATTATAAAGCCGATTTTTGAAGCCACGAAAAAACTGATAGGAATCAGTCCCATATAAGCCGTAATTATAAGGGCCATGCAGAAGATAAAGGGAATAGTACTTCCGATATAGCCAAGGGCATAGCCCATAGTTGATACATAGTCCATTCGTTCCTTGGTGGTGACATCTACAAGGAAGGCGTCATAAAAGATATTGCTACCGGAAAAACCCACCGCTGATATCATATAGATTACGAGCATGAGGAGCCACTGACTCTCTGGTACAAAGGCGAGTATCGCCGTTAAGACAACTCCCATCCAAGTGAAAAAACCAAAGAAATTCTTTTTGTAACCATAGTAATCTGCAATGGTCCCTAGAAATGGCGCCAATAGTGCCACAAAAAGTGTGGATATGGAATTGGCAAATCCCCAGTAAGCCGTTGAAGTCGCCTGAGCAACCCCTGTTTTCTCCACGGCTGCTTTGAAATAAAGCGGAAAAATCGTTGTCGTCACGGCTAAGGTATAGGCTGAATTGGCCCAGTCGTAAAATGCCCAGCTTTTTTCTATCTTTGTCAGCTTCATAGACTACTTCCCCCTTTTTAATCTGAACGATAAGCGATAATGTCCTATTGTAATGCAAGGGATTATATCTTCTGTATATAAGATTTTATATTCGACTTTCGGTATAAAGGAATAATCGTCATATAGTTTATTAGACTCATCAAATCATTAAAGTAATGGGATTGGAACTGGTCTCGACCCCGAAACAATCACCCGAATACTACCGTCCCACTACTGTCCCACGCGAAGCACCGAACAACCCTTTCAATTCACTATTCTATTCTAAAGATGCAGCCCCCGGAAACGCGGCCAATTCGCCATGAACTCGGCCACCGACGGCAGTGCCGCGACCGCCTTCGCGGCCGACTCCTCCTTC
>JBBRGL010000110.1:0-8312 GCA_038240675.1 Peptostreptococcales bacterium | reverse complement strand
TGTGCTTGCGCATTTCGAGTATAGAAATCCACTCCCCTTTTATGCCGACTAGTCGATTGTAATGCAGTTCGATGAGTTTGATTCGCTCTGCAAGGGCCGGTTCTTCAAGGACTGTCCCGCCCTCCATGTATGCGTTGATTTGTTCAAAGAGCCAAGGTTTGCCCTGTGCACCACGGGCAATCATGACGCCATCACATCCGGTTTCTCGCATGCGCACTATGGCGTCTTTGGCGCTGTGAATATCCCCGTTTCCGATTACAGGAATGGATACTGCCTCTTTGACGGCTTTGACGATTTCCCAGTCCGCATGTCCACTGTACATTTGATCTCTTGTGCGGCCATGGACGGTGATGAGCGCAGCACCTGCCGCCTCTGCAATTTTGGCTATTTCGACGGCGTTCACGTGCTCTGCATCGAACCCCTTGCGTATTTTCACCGTTACGGGCTTGTGGGATGAACTTGCAGCTGCTTGAATGACCTCAAAAACCCGCTTGGGTTCAAGCATCATGGCTGAACCGTAGCCATTTTTGACGATTTTAGGCGCTGGACACCCCATGTTGATATCCAGAACATCGTGGTGCAGTGTTTCTAACAAAGGCACAACTTTCCTGAACAGCTCAGGGTCGTTCCCAAACACTTGAAGCCCAACAGGTCTTTCATCTTCATGAATATGTGTCAGCACTTCCGTTCTTTTGTCCTTGTAGTAAAGTCCGTAGATACTCACCATTTCGGTATACATTAAACTGCACCCGAAATCTTTACACATCATGCGAAAAGCGTGATCAGTGACGCCGGCCATGGGACCTAAAAAAACATTGCCTTTAATTGAAAGTGATCCTATTTTCATTTAAACCTCGTTCTTATTCATTTCAAAGATATACTGAAGACCTTCAAGGGTTAGGAATCGATCCACTTCTTCAATTTGTTTTGATTCTGCCGCAATGAGGGTTGCAAGTCCGCCAGTGGCGATACATCGAATAGGGCCGCCGCCTAATTCTTCTTTCATGCGCGTCACGAGGTAATCCACTGAGCCCACATACCCATAAATAAGACCTGATTGAATACTCTGTGTCGTATTTTTACAGATGACTTTTGGAGGTTTGATGAGCTCAACCCGCGTGAGTTTTGCTGCATTCTGAGTTAATGCTTCACTGGATATTTTGATGCCCGGCATAATGGCACCTCCGAGATACTCACAACGCTCGTTGATGGCGCAAAAGGTGGTCGCAGTGCCAAAATCTACGACGATGATTGGTCCGCCATATTTTTTGAATGCCGCAACACCGTTGACAATTCGATCTGCACCAACTTGTCTCGGGTTGTCATACTTTATATTCATACCTGTTTTGACGCCAGGCCCGACGACAATGGCTTCCACTTGACAGTATTTGCTCGACATATGCTGTAGAGAATACATCATATGAGGTACAACAGACGATATGATTACGGCACTGACATCCGAAAGACTAAGGCCATTGAAATGAAATAACTGATGTACGAGCATGCCTAATTCATCAGCCGTCCGCGTAATATCAGTGGATAATCTCCAGTTGTTGATGAGTTCGTCTTGTTTAAAAAGGCCAAGGACTATATTGGTATTGCCTACATCAAAAGCTAAAAGCATAGAGAACTCCTCTTTTTATATTTTTCTCACGCGCTGTACTTCACCATAAAAAATAGGTTGCCGCACGCCGTCATTGTCTAGGATTAAATTGCCCTCTTGGTCAATATCGACAGCAATCGCTTCGATCAAAGCATTATTGTGCTGAATTTGAACGCGATGTCCAACGATGTTAGATCTGAGGACAAGTTCTTCTCTGATCGCACTCAGGGTCAAGGTTTGTTCAAAGGTTAAATAAAGCATTTCAAATTCGTGGATAATGGCTTGCAGCAAAGCCAATCGGTTTATTTTTTGTCCTTTTTCGAGATAAAGGGAGGTGGCGACGTCCTTCAGTTCATCAGGAAAAGCCTCCGTGTTGACATTGACGCCTATACCAATGATCAGATAATTGATTCCACTGAGTTCAGCGTTCATCTCAGTCAAGATTCCACACACTTTTTTGCCTTGAATGTGTATATCGTTGGGCCATTTTATATGGTTTTCAAGGTCGCATAGGTTTTTTAACGTTCTTGAAACTGCCAAGGCGGCCAATTGTGTAAGTTTAGAAGCGTGAGAAGGCGCAAAGGGTGGCTTCACGAGGAGGCTCATCCAAAGTCCTGTTTTACTAGGGGATTCCCAGTGTCGTCCCAGCCTTCCGCGTCCACTGGTTTGAATGTCGGCGACTATAAGGGTTCCCTTTTCAATGAGAGACCCTCCGATTTGTTTGGCGTAGTCATTGGTTGATGTTATTTCTTTAAAATAGTGTGCGGTCTTCCAAATGGTATTAGATCTTATGACGGTTTGGATTTCTTCTTGATTGAATACACCCTCAAGATCCATGAGCAAATAGCCCTTTGATGGAACGGAGTGTATGGAGTAGCCTTGTTCCCTAAGGGCTCTAATCATCTTCCATACGGAGGCTCTTGTCACACCAAGTTGTTGTGATATGGCCTCTCCTGAAACATATTGCCCCGCTTGGGATTTTAGAAATGTCAGTACTTTTTCCTTCATTTTTGCCTCGCTTTGTGAACTCTTTCCTCATCATATCATAGGCGCCCTGTTCCATCTACCAAAAATTATAACAGCCCAAAATATGAACAAAGCATATTTTGGGCTGCTAAATAGCGAATAAATTTTACTGTCCAAAGAGCGTTAGGAGTACGCCTGCCGCAACTGCGGAGCCAATAACCCCTGCAACGTTTGGTCCCATTGCATGCATGAGCAAAAAGTTTGATGGATTTTCTCTTTGTCCAACAACTTGAGACACCCTGGCTGCCATGGGAACTGCAGAAACACCTGCAGAACCAATCAGTGGATTGATTTTACCGCCGGTCATTTTACTCATTAACTTGGCGAGTAGAACACCGCCAGCCGTTCCTACCCCAAATGCTGTAACGCCTAGCACGATAATTTTAAGCGTCTCAGGTTTGAGAAATGCTTCTGCCGTAGCTGTCGCCCCAACAGCAACACCCAGAAAAATCGTCACAATATTGATAAGTGCATTCTTTGATGTATCTTCCAACCGCGCCGTGACACCACTCTCTTTAAACAAGTTGCCCAGCATCAAGAATCCGACAAGGGCTGTTGCAGGAGGGACAATCAACGAAACGACTATTGTCACCATAATTGGGAAGATGATTTTTTCAGTCTTTGTCACGACTCGGAGCTGATCCATTTTGATCATGCGCTCTTTCTTTGTTGTGAGCAACATCATGATAGGAGGCTGTATGACAGGTACAAGTGCCATATAGGAATATGCCGCAACGGCTATAGCACCCAACAAATGAGGCGCAAGTTTTGACGTGAGGAATATCGCCGTTGGACCGTCAGCACCACCAATGATGCCGATTGAAGCCGCTTCTTGTGCATTGAAACCCAATAGAAGCGCACCTAAGAAGGTGAAAAAAATACCTAATTGAGCAGCGGCACCTAGTAGCAATGATTTTGGATTGGCTATGAGCGGACCAAAATCTGTCATAGCACCTACACCTAGGAATATAATTGGAGGGAATATGCCTAATTTGACACCCTGTAAAATGTAGTACATGAAACCGCCGACAGAGTCTACTCCGGCTTTGATATGATCCAGTTGTCCCGGGCCCACAATATTAGGATCCACATTGATGTAGTTAGTGATTGGCGTCGTCCCTTCATAAAACAGATGCAAAATCGGTTTTATAGAAAGCTCTGCAAGGGGCAGGTTTGTAAGCAACATTCCAAAAGCTATCGGAACAAGCAACAAAGGCTCAAACCCTTTTTTTATCGCTAAATAAAGCAAGAAACATGAAATCGCCAGCATAATCAGCGTTCGGTAATCGTAATCAGGATTTGTAAACAGTGCATAAAGTCCAGTCGACTGATAAAACTTTATTATTGCTTCGAACATCGTGAAGTCTCCTCCTCAAATCTAGTCATTCCAGGTTCTAACCGATGACAATAAGGGCTTCTCCCGCGTTTACTGAAGCGCCTTTCGTAACTTGTACTGAAACAACCGTTCCGTCAGCGGCTGCCATGATTTCATTTTCCATTTTCATGGCTTCAAGAATAAGGAGCACTTGTCCTGATTTCACTAGATCTCCAGCCTGTACTTTGATATCCAAAATCGTTCCTGGCATTGGTGAGAAAATAGTATCGCCACCAGTTGGAAGGTCATTAGCAACAGGAGCTGCTTTTGGCGCTTGAGGAGCAGCTTGAACGGGTGCTGCTTGAACTGGCGCTGCCTGAACCACAGGTCTTGCTACTGGTGCACTTGTAGATGCGCCACCCACTTCTTCTACTTCAACTTCGTAAGCTTTACCGTTGACTGTAATGTTGAACTTTTTCATGTGTATCCTCCCGTTAATATCTTGATTGAATTTGTTCAATGATGCCCATTCTGCTCCACGCAGATTGTCTTGTTGGGACTTCTACTATGCTTTTGACGATGATAGTGTTCATGGCTGTGTTCAAACTCGCTGCAATGGCCGCAGTGATCACGGCAATGAGCTCTTCGTCATCGCTTTTGCTCACCGTTTGAGCAATGGCTGCTACAGGTAAAGCAGAGTGAACCACAACAACTGGCTTATCCTGCTTGACAGGATTTCCATTGATCATGCGTGACATAATCACTATTGCAAACCAAAGACTCATCAATACAACAAAAGTAATGCCCATTCCCAATAGTGTGACTTGTACACCTGCAGACATTTTATCTGCCGTGGACATAGCTTTTAACAGTTCAGGATTTGCCAATTGATCTAATGAAGACATGTTTTTCACCTCGTCCTATAATGGAATATTGCCGTGCTTTTTGCCTGGTCGCGATTCCCGTTTAGAGGCTAACATACTAAAAGCATCTGCAAGTCTAGGACGCGTTGTTGAAGGCTCAATAACGTCATCTACAAAACCTCTTTCAGCTGCTTTGTAAGGCGTTGCAAATTCATCTGTGTAGGCATCTATCATGGTTTTACGCATTTCGACTGGATTCTCAGCTTCAGTGATTTCTTTTCTGAAGATAATGTTGGCTGCACCTTGTGGCCCCATTACGGCTATTTCAGCTGTAGGCCATGCAAGGACTAAATCCGCCCCTAAATCCTTAGAGCACATTGCAAGGTATGCGCCGCCGTATGCTTTTCGCGTAATGAGGGTGACTTTTGGCACTGTGGCTTCACAGTAAGCATAGAGCATTTTAGCGCCGTGTCGAATGATGCCGTTTGTTTCCTGTGTGGATCCTGGCAAGAAACCTGGCACGTCTACTATGCTGAGAATTGGAATATTGAAGGCATCGCAGGTTCTGATAAAGCGACCCGCTTTGTCAGAGGCATTGACATCAAGACAACCTGCCTGGACTTTTGGTTGATTTGCAATAATACCAATGGATTGTCCATTGATTCGAGCGAATGTCGTGATGATGTTCTTGGCATAGTAAGCTTGATACTCCATGAAATCACCATTGTCGACAAGGAGTCTGATGATGTCATGCATATCATAAGGCTTATTAGGACTGTCTGGAATAATGGCGTTGAGGGCTTCGTCAATTCTGTTCATGTCATCCCCTAGAGCAAGTACTGGCGCTCCTTGGAGGTTGTTTGAAGGCAAGAAGCTGAGAAGTCTTCTGATATCCGAAATACACACTTCGTCATTAGCAGACATAAACTGAGCGACACCTGAAATGGCATTGTGGGTCATGGCGCCACCGAGCTCTTCTGCAGTCACTTTTTCACCTGTGACAGTCTCAATGACCTGCGGCCCTGTGATAAACATTTGAGAAGTCTTATCCACCATGAACACAAAGTCCGTCAATGCAGGAGAATAAACCGCACCACCTGCACAAGGTCCCATGATGGCTGTAATTTGTGGAATGACACCTGATGCAATGGTGTTTCTGAAGAATATTTTGCCGTAGCCTGAAAGCGCATCAACTGCTTCTTGAATACGAGCGCCACCTGAATCGTTAAGTCCGACAACAGGTGCGCCTACTTTAAGGGCATTGTCGAGGACTTTACAAATTTTGTTCGCGTGCATTTCACCAAGAGATCCCCCAACGACTGTGAAGTCTTGGGCATAGGCGTATACAACGCGTCCATCCACCTGACCATAGCCTGTGACAACACCTTCAGCAGGTGCTTCTTGATTCTCCATTCCGAAGTTTGTGCATCTGTGTTTTACAAAAGCATCCAACTCCATGAAAGTGCCCTCGTCGAAGAGCAAGTTAATGCGTTCGCGCGCCGTTAGCTTTCCGCTGTCATGTTGCTTTTGAATGCGTTTTTCACCTCCGCCTGCAACAATTGTTGCTTTCATGCGGCGAAGCTCATCTAATTTCTTAAGTGTGTTCGATGACAAGGTCATTCCTCCTATACGTTTGATAGTTATCTTTGTGACAGTTCAACCAATACGCGGTTAGAGCTCTTCGGGTGAACAAAAGCAATTTTGGCACCACCAGCACCGTAGCGCGGCACTTGGTCAATCATTTGCATGCCTTTGTCCAGCATATGTTGAATCGCTTCTTCGATGTTGTCCACTTTGAAAGCGATATGTTGCACGCCTTCTCCATTTTTCTCGATGAATCTAGCGATTGGGCCATCCTCCGAGGTGGATTCTAAAAGTTCAACTTCAGTATCTCCTATAGGGAGGAATGCAACGCGCACCTTTTGTTCTTCTACAACTTCAGTTCCTTGGCATTCAAGCCCTAAAATATCGGTGTAGAACTTGAGTGTTTCATCAAGATTTTTGACGGCTATGCCTATGTGATCCACTTTCAACACTTTCATATTTTTTCCCCCTATAATTCCTTGATCAAGATTTCAGCAGCTGAAAAAGGATCAGATGCGTGTTTCTCCACTTCCCCAGTCAACGCTTCTACCCTGTCTGAATTGACCAATAGGCGTCTCAAAACTTCTTCTTTGACGCGCTCTAGAATTTCACTTCTTATGTTCTGAAGTCTTCTTATTTTGCCTTGTCCCGAGGTTTTGAGATACGTCCTATGCGCGTCAATCTTTGCATAGATTTCTTCGATGCCTTCACCCCGAGACGACACTGCCATAAGCACCGGCGGTCGCCACTCAGAATGATTGAAATCCAGCATCATTTCAATTTCACGCGCTGTTTTTTCGGCACCCTCTCGGTCAGCCTTATTGATGACAAACACATCGCCTATTTCCATCACGCCTGCTTTGATTGCTTGAATGTCATCACCAAGTCCAGGAACAGTGACAATCATGGTGGTATCACAGTGCTTCACTATATCCACTTCTGATTGTCCTACACCGACCGTTTCAATAATAAGGATTTCGCACCCATAAACATCTAGAATCCGGACAGCGGAAGATGTGGCATCCGAAATTCCCCCTAAGTACCCTCTTGTACCCATGCTTCTGATAAAAACATTTTTGTCAGTCGCCAAATCACTCATACGCACTCTGTCACCCAGAATAGCGCCCCCCGTGTAGGGGCTTGTTGGATCCACTGCTATAATCCCCACTTTTAAGTCACACTTTCGCAAATGCTTCACTAACTTATCAGTCAATGTGCTTTTGCCTGCTCCAGGAGGGCCAGTTATCCCGATGACATAGGCTTTGCCAGCAAGGGGATAGAGTACTTTCATACACTCTATCGCCTCGGGATCTTTATTCTCAACCAAGCTAATCAGACGTGCCGCAGCGCGTCTGTCGCCATTTTGAAGTCGCTGGATTAGGTCCATCACGCCACCTTACTTCTTGAGATTTGCTTTGATATAGTCTATGGTCACTTGTGTTGGCGTCCCGGGTGTAAACACTTCTGAAATACCCTTTTCTTTAAGTGCCGGTATATCTTCAACTGGAATGACGCCGCCGCCTATAACCAATATGTCATCAGCGCTTTCAGCTTTCAAGAGAGCGACGACGCGGGGCAACAACGTATTGTGGGCACCTGACAAAATACTCAGGGCGATACAGTCAACGTCCTCTTGAATTGCAGCATTGACTATTTGTTCAGGCGTTTGTCTAAGGCCTGTATAGATGACTTCCATTCCTGCATCTCTGAGTGCTCTTGCGATAACTTTTGCACCTCGATCGTGTCCATCAAGACCGGGTTTTGCTACTATAACGCGAATAGGTCTATCCATAGTGGTCATCTCCTCACTTGTTTTAAAGATTCACAGACTGTTGGTACTCGCCGAACACTTCTCTCATAACGTCACAAATTTCACCCAATGTTGCATAGGCACGTACAGCTTCAAGGATAAACGGCATGA
>JBBRGL010000109.1:0-8332 GCA_038240675.1 Peptostreptococcales bacterium | reverse complement strand
GGTAAACCCGCGGTACCACTCTTATTAGCTTCAGTAGAAGCTCACTCGATATCCGATAGAGGGGATAATCCTTTTTGCCTACACATAGTCGATTTAGAGTGTTTAAACCCTAAGCCTAAAATACTTCAGCAAAAAACTCAGAGGTGCGCTTCAAATCCTCCTTCTAAGTGAGCTTACACCTTCCCCACCTCGCTAAATATCCAAAGGTCTTACTGTCCTCATCATCGTTCATCTTTTTAAAAGCTTAGCACAGACTCCTTGCGTTTTCAAGTTTTTCTTGAAATAAAGGCGCTTATTTCTGAACGATAAGCGATAATGTCCTATTGTAACTTAAGGGATTATGTCTTCTGAATTGCAGATTGATTAGGGTATCAAAAGTCGTAGTTGATCTTGTTCATACTGCATATAGTTCCGGAATGTCCAACTGGTACAATATGCAGTATGAATAATCGAGAAACTTACTTTTGACACTCAAATCAAGATTTCAGTATCGACTTACGGTTTAAAGCAATCAGCATCATACATTAAATGCAACACTCAAATCATGAGCATAAAGTGACCTGAACTGGTCTCGACCCCAAAACAATCACTTCCATACAACCGTCCCACAACCGTCCCACGCGAAGCGCCGAACAACCTTTTCGATTCACTATGCCATACGAATGCTGTGGTATTTTAGGATATTTTCGAATACACATCACAGTTTTTCTTGAAATAATGCGCCTTATTCACGAATTATTCATCTTCCTATACTAAAATCTAAAAGAAAGGAAGGTTTTCTATGCCCATACAACTCAAAAAACTCACCGTCACCCATGTGCTGATCGCTATCAACGTCATCGTTTTTATACTGATGTTTCTGAGTGACCCCGGAATTTCAAACCAAACCCTTGTGAACTTTGGCGCAAAATTCAATCCTCTAATAGACTCTGGAGAGTACTATCGTCTTTTGACGGCGGCATTTGTTCACGTGGATATACCCCATATTCTGTTTAACTGCTTTGCTCTTTATATTCTTGGACCTATCATTGAGTCTCTTTTTGGGAAAAGTCGATTCTTGGCTATATACTTTGCTTCAGCAGTGATGGGCACAGCTATGAGCTACGCTTTTAGCCAAAGCATATCCGCAGGTGCATCAGGTGCTATTTTTGGCTTACTAGGTACCCATATGTATCTGTTCGCAAGGCATCGCTCCAATTATCTTAAGATTTTTGGCAAAGATTTTTTGGTGATGATAGGCCTTAATTTACTCATAGGAATCACTTCATCAAATATTGATAATTTTGGACATATCGGCGGCTTAATAGGTGGATTTTTGTTTGCACCCCTTGTAGGTATAAACCACGAAAAATTTCCAAAAACAATCGGTCTTTTGACCTTTGCGATTTATTTGGGCCTAATGTGGTTCTTCCTAATATAAAGAAAAACGTCCATTATAAATTGAATGGACGTTTTTTTCTTGCTTATTTTTCAGGGTATAACCCATCAAAGAAAATTAATGACTTAGAGATGTCTAGTCCAAAATATTGACTTAACTTCACACCGTCTACGTACAGTTCAACGGCATCAATTTCGCCGAAATAGGTCAATGTATTGACAATAGAAGCCACTGCCAATTGCGCGTCCTCTTTTTTAAGGCTGCTTGGAACAAATTCTTTGGAGAGATTGACTTTGGCTAGTCCATCAATTACTTCAAGCTTGATCAATTGTGTTCCTGCTGGTATAGGGTTCACAAGGTTTTTAGACTGTGTAAATTTCAATAATTTTTCGAGAGCGTAAAGCGGCAAATTTTCTTTTGCTCGGGTCAAATCGGCGACATCAACCACCTGCAAATCATCCATTAAAAAAGCTGTATCCACTACTTTCAAATAGAGGGCATAGGTAATGTCTTCGTTCCCAGCGACTGTAGTGGAAACTTCCGCCTCCACTTTATTCATTGTAAAGACCTTTTCAGCCTCTGGAGTCTTGTCTTGTTTTTTGCATCCTGACATTACACCACTGACTATAATGAGAACAAAGATCAATAAAAGCACATGCCATTTTTTCATCTCGAACCTCCTCATCTGACTAAAATCATATTAGCTCCTAAGTTCTACTACAGTGACACCATTGCCACCTTCGCCGTACTGCCCGTCCCTTGTTGATTGAATGTGTTTGTTTTTCTTAAAATATGTTTTCAAACCCTGCCTTAATTGCCCTGTTCCTTTGCCATGGATAATAAATACCTGCTTTAAATTGGACAAAAAAGCGTTGTCGATGTATTTATCCACCTCAAGTATAGCTTCTTCCACAGTCATGCCTCTTACATCAATTTCCATAGACATGGTCATGGCCTTACTCATAGACTCGCGAGGTGCAAATTTTTCTTTCAATCGTATTTCTTCCTGTTTTTCAACAGTGCGCAGTTCTTTGAGTGGCACATTCATTTTAAGTATGCCGACCTGTACCGAAACTTCTCCACGGCTATTTTCTTTATCCATGACGATTGCTTCTTGACCAATGCTTAAAACCATCACCCGTTGGCCTGGTACTGCATGTTTTAACGTGTCGCCATCGTACTGGTCAATGAGTGGCTCAGGTTTGTTTAGCTCTTGAATCTGTTCACGCAGTTTATTTCTCAAGCTTTCAATTTTTTGGTTAATTTCCTTTGGCAATTGGGATTGAATGAGTTTCAAATCCTTTAGGATATCATCCGACTCTCTCTTTGATTCCAAAAGCAACGCCTTTGCATCTCGCTTAGCTTCGTTCAAGGCTTTTTCCTTTTGGCTTTCCAACTTTTCAAGTTTTTTGTCATAGGATTTCTTCAAGTGCTCTGCCTCTATTTTGAGTCTTAGTGCTTGGGTGTACTCCTCATCTGATGCCTTTTTATTGTCTTCAATTTGCTTCAATACGTCCTCAAAAGCTATGCTGTCATGTGTTACAAAGTGCCTCGCTCGATCAAGGACCTGATCTGACAACCCTAACTTTTTGCTGATTTCAAAAGCATTGGATTTACCCGGTATGCCAATGAGGAGTTTGTAAGTTGGACTAAGGGTTTGAATGTCAAACTCCACAGATGCGTTTTCATAATAGGCATTTGAGAGTGCAAATTGTTTGAGTTCAGAATAGTGCGTCGTCGCCACTACGCGTGTCTTATGCATCTCTAACTCTTTGAGAAGTGCAATGGCTAGGGCCGCTCCCTCCGTAGGGTCAGTCCCAGCGCCAAGTTCATCTAGAAGCACCAAGGATTCCGAATCCACATCGCGAAGGATGGAGACAATGTTGGTCATATGGGAAGAAAAGGTGCTGAGGCTCTGTTCAATACTTTGTTCATCGCCAATATCTGCAAATATTTTTTGGAACACTGGCAATGTGGTGCCATCATCCGTAGGGACGAGAAGTCCTGCTTGTGCCATGAGGCATATAAGGCCAACGGTCTTTAGAGCCACTGTTTTGCCCCCTGTATTTGGGCCTGTGATCAAAAGAGCGCCAAAGGTCTCCCCTAGCCACATCGTTCCTGGTACAACTCTGTCCTTGGGAATTAAGGGATGCCGTCCTCTTTTGATACGAACAATTCCCTGAGTATTGAGTATGGGTTCAACACCATTGTAAGAAAGGGCGAATCTGCCTTTGGCAAAATCAAAATCAAGTTCTAACACCGCTTGGAGTGATGCCCTTATTTCAACTGCTTTGTCGCCTACAAGGGCACTCAGTTCCTTTAAAATCCGTTCAATTTCTTCTTTTTCCTTCAAGTGAAGTTCTTTCAACTCATTGTTCAACTGCACGATTGCAAGGGGCTCAATATAGAAAGTGGCACCACTTGAAGACTGATCGTGGACAAGTCCAGGCACATGGTTTTTGTGCTCAGCCTTAACGGGAATGACAAATCTGTCCTGACGAATAGTGACAATGCTGTCTTGCAAAAATTTCTGCATATCCCGGGACGTAATCATGGATTCCATTTTAGACCGAATGGAAGCATGCTTTGCTTCTATTTGGCGTCTTAGGTTCCTGAGAGCGGGACTAGCATTATCCGAAATTTCTTCATCGCTGATAATAGCCGTTTCTATGGCATCCTCAAGGGTCTTTTGAGGGTAAATTCTTTGTGTTAGTCCACTGAGGATTGGAAATGCTTTATTGTCATGGTTGTTGTTTTGAACAAAAGTTTTGCACAACCGCATGGTTCTCAGTGTATCCCCTATTTCAAGAAGACTTCTAGGAACCAAAGAACTTCCTATTTCTGCCATTTTCAACGGGTTCTCAATGGCTTTGATTGGGCCAAAGTGAAAACTTCCCGTCTGAATCAAAAGGCTTTGTGCTTCAGAACTCACTTCAAGTGCTGACTTAATCAAACCATGCTCAGTCATTGGTCTATGCTCACGTATACGCCTTTTTGTCTGTTCTGCAGAAGCGTATGCCGTCAACATTTCCATGATTTTTGTGTATTCGAGAACTCTAAGGACTCGATCTTTCATAACGTGCTCCTTATTCAACACCTCTATACAAATGTCCTAAATAGCCTAATTTGTCGTGGCTTTTCAGTAGGTTTTTGCTTTCTTCAAAGGTTTCAGTGGTCAACTCGACTTTCAAGCTTCTAAAAGCCTTGTGTTGCCATTCATGTAGGATGGCGTCCATTTGGAGAGTAGAGTGATGATAGATATTTGTTGTTCCGTAAAGACATTTGAAAGGATAGCGTGCTTCTTTTTCGTCGATCAGTTCAAATTGACCTGAAAGACATTGTTTACAGGTAGAGGTTTCAGACTGTGCTGCAACCTTAGCAGGGCAGCTAAAAGTACTCATGATCAGCGGCCGTCCCTTGAAATACATACCCGCATTGGGTAGATTGCGAATGAGATGCTCAAGTTCTGCTTCATTGAGCTCGGTCGAAACAAAAGCTCTTTTGACGGAATACTGTTCATTGAAAAAATCAATAGCTGAATAATTTGTAAAATTAAAGGCTGTGTCCAGTGTCAGCATACTGTGAGCGAAAGCTTCGCACTGACCTGCATTTGCAACAGAAATCATGGCCTCGTCTTTTAAAATGGACTTGATGCGTTTCCATACACTTGGTGTATAAAACGCTTTCAAGGCAGGATAAATAACAAGGTCATAAGCATCACGCACTTGATCGAGGGCAAGTACATCATAGTAATAAACCGTTTTTACGCCCATTTCAACCAAAGCGTCGAGCTGTTCCGTCGTATGTGCATAATAGACGAATTCGTATCCTGTTCGCTGATTGACTTCTCTAGACTCAGATGAAAATGTATGAGGGGGGCTAACGCGTGTATAACGACTCAGCCTCATTTCATTCAAAGCTTCTACAGCACTTCTTCTCAGTGCGTTAAGTGCCTTGACGGGCATAAAGCTTCCCTCTTCAAGGTCAATGACCACGTTCCCTAATTTAAAGACCGTGTCGTTGAGTTTTGAAAATTGCTGGAGCACTTGGTCCTCTGAAAGTGGCGCTTTAATGGCTTGACCAACAGGTTCTTCGCCCTTTATATGCACTGAGTGACCCTCATTGTCTTTGAGCTGAATTTCGGGAAGTGTGTCTCTGTAAATTTTTACACCCATGTCAATGGACACACGCCAATCTGGCAAATCAGAAAGCCCCTTCATCTTTAAGCTTAACTCAAAATCATATGTTTTAAAGACTTTACATGAATTCTTAATCAAATTGTTAAAATCGATTTCGACAGTTTCACCTGCGTGGGCGATCTCTCTCTTCTCCTTTTTTTGATACATATTGAAGACTTCTATACCATATTCGCGGTCAACATCCACAATTTTAAGCTTATCACCCACTCTAAGGGTTTCTTCCAAGACGATGGTCAAGTAAAATTGATTGGCATTCTTGAGGGTCGTGCCTAAATACACGCCTTGATTGGATGAAAAACGTGCATTGACAATCTCTAAAGGTTTGTCTGAAAGAATATAGCCCTTGGTAAATTCTCGGTTAAAAGCGCGGGTTAATTGATGCTGCACATTCTCTCTGTCCCAAGGTTTGATGGCGTCATCTATGGCTCGACGATATGCGGAGACAGTTGTCGCCACATATTCAGGCGTTCGCATGCGTCCTTCTATTTTAAGTGCATGTACACCAGCTTGTTCAAAATCACTCACATGATCAAGGGTGTTCAAATCCTTCATGCTGAGAAGGAATCCAGAATTTCCATAAGGCTTTTGATCAAGTTCAACTGAATAGGGTTTGCGACACGTCTGTGCACATTTGCCGCGATTGCCACTACGCCCGCCAATGAGGCTGCTCATCAGACATTGACCTGACACTGCGTAACAAAGGGCGCCGTGAACAAACACCTCTGTTTTGACTGTTTCATGCTTTGAAAGCGCGGTGATGGTTTCCAAATTGACTTCTCGTGCAATGACAACGCGTTCAATGCCGTTATTGCTTGCAAAATCGAGACCTTCCTCAGTATAGAGCGTCATCTGAGTACTGGCATGACAGGCAAAATCAGGGTAACGACTTTTGACATAATGCAGTACGCCAAAATCTTGAACAATAATGGCATCCGCTTGAGCTAAATAAATGTGGTCAATAAGTGCCATACAGTCCGGCCACTCTGTAGACTTAATCAACGTGTTGACTGTAATATAAGCTTTTTTTCCAAGGAGATGGCAGTGCTTTATGGCACTAGTCAATTCATCTAGGCTGAAATTGCCAGCAAAACTTCTTGCCCCAAATTGATTGCCTGACATATAAACAGCGTCTGCGCCTGCTTCTATTGCTGCTTTTAATTTTTCGTAATTTCCTGCTGGTGCCAATAATTCCATAGTCATCTCCTAAAATAAAGTCCCCTTTGCAGGGGATCTTTGGTGTTTATCACTTTGTCTCGTCGTCTATTCATTCACATCTGAAAATGTGATTTGATCTTTGCGCCTACTGGCTTCTTTTAATTGGTTTTCAAGATTGATAATAGTCTCTGAGGATCTTTTGAGTTTATCTTCTTTGGAAAGCAATTCAAAACTGAGCATGTTGAGTTTTTCTTTGAGCGTAGTGAGTTCCTCTTCATACACACTGGAAGTTTGTAAAAAATCTTCAAATTGAACCACCATAGTCTCGTACTCCATGTTTTTCTTGGTGATTTCTTGATTGACCTCTTCTATTTTGTCCTTAGTCTTTTGAAGCTCAAAAACGGGATTGACCGCTTTTTTTTCAAGTTCTGCAAAAGCCTCTTGAAGTTTAAAATAATCATCCGCTACATTAAGGGCTGACAGAACAGCAACCATAGCTGTACTGAGTTTTTTGTTGCCTTCAAAAATCTCATTCATACGGTCATCAACATAATTGCTTATTTTTTGCATGTATTCACGGCTGTCTTCACTGACCAACTTATACTCATGTCCCATTATTTTGACAACTACCTTATTCTTAGATGACATTTCCCACCTCACCTATTTTCTCTGTATTAGGTATTCAACATTCGACACCTATAGTCTACTTATATTTTACACTAAATTGGTTAAATTGAATACTCTATTGGTTAGGAATATCTTTTGCGCTCCAAAGGTGCATTCGTCAAGCGTTGCGATTCGGCGGGGCTGAATCGATTTTTGATACTGCCCCATTAAACTATCTCAGCTCTACTTTCAATTCCTTCACGAGTCCATCCAATACTTTTGAATAAGCTCCCAGAATCTCGTCTTCTGTCATGGTACGGTTTTTGGCCCTAAAAGTCAGGGCGTAGGCCATGCTTTTTTTACCCTCTGGCACCTGTTTGCCTTTATAGACATCAAAGAGTTCGCAGTTTTCGAGGAGTTCTGTCGCATAGGATTTAATGGTCTTTTCAATTTGGCCAGCTGTGACAGACGCATCAATCAAAATTGCAATGTCCCGTCTTGACGATGGATATTTAGGAAGCGGTTTGTAAAGGGTATCCATTCTGCAAATCTGCATGAGAATATTTAAGTCCAACGCGCAACTAATCACGGTGGTTTTTATGCCATAATTCTCTGATACGAGGGGGTGAATTTCTCCAATTTGGCCGATGACATGGCCATTCCAGACCAGTGTAGCACAACGCCCTGGATGATAGGTTGGATGGTTGGACTCAGGGAGATACTCTGTATCCTTTATGCCGAGTTTAGCCAAATAGTTGTCCACTGCACCCTTTAAATCATAAAAAGTATACTGCTCACCCATTAGAGCAAGGGTCAATCCTTTTTTCTCAATGGGAAGCTCCGTTACTGGCATTTGTCTTGGGAAAAAGAGTGTGCCAATTTCAAATATCTCTGCTGTCTGGACTTCTTTTTTGAAGTTGCGCTCAAGCACTTCTAAAGCACTCGGCAAGAGTGTTGTCCGCATAACAGAATACTCTTCGCCGAGGGGGTTTCG
>JBBRGL010000108.1:0-8373 GCA_038240675.1 Peptostreptococcales bacterium | reverse complement strand
AGGTTCACTTGTTCTTCACATTCTTCAAATAATGGCCGCTTTTTTTATAAAAGTGCACTCAAAATTAGAACAGCAAACTAATCGAGGATTCAGATTTGTTTTTATGGGTTGAAAAACGGGTTTTTGACACCGTAACCAATTTTCAAATATTTAGAAAGATGCTCTGTTGAATCCGTTGAAGAACCTCTTTTAAACTACTTAGAAAGAAGCAAATGCAGTCCCAAAATGAAATCAAAGGTTCTTGGAATCATTTTTAAGGAAATCAGTTTTCGGTTTCAACGGGTGTTTATAGGTAAGATAAAAAAAGCACTTGCAACTATAGCAAATGCTCTTTTTTCATCTGAATCTCTTTATTTGTACTCTTTAAACTTATGTTGCGCTACTGAATAGACGCATCGTAAATCGACTCAATCGCTTGACCAAGCATAGCATCAAACGCTTGTTCACTTTGATGTGCATTGAGTCCCTCTGAGAGTGCACGTGAGAAACTTGCGATCAGTTTATGGTTTTTTGCCAGTTTTTCATTGGCTTCTTCTCTTGAATAGCCTCCTGATAATGCCACAATGCGAACAACGTTCGGAGACGCCATCAGTTCTTCATAAAAATTATCAACATCTGGAATGGTGAGTTTAAGCATAATCAGGCACGTGGAATCAAGTGTCTTCAAATTTTCAAGCAGTTCACGTTTTAGAATGGCTTCTGCATCCTTTTTATTCACTGTATGAATATCCACCTCCGGTTCAAGAATAGGTACAAAACCTGCTTGAGAAATCATTTTGCCTATTTCAAACTGTTGGATGACCACTTTTTTTATACCTGTTTCATTGGCTTCTTTGATGACGGATCGCATTTTAGTGCCAAAAATATGTCTGTCCTTAGCTCTCTCTAGTAAAGCATCAAGATCTGGTATAGGCTTCATCAACTGAACCCCATTTTCTAAATTTTCCAAACCTTTGTCCACTTTCAGAATAGGAATAATGCGTTTTGTGTCCCAGAGATAATCCGCACTAAAGGCGCCATCCACTTTTGAATCCATGGTTTTTTCGAAAAGAATGGCTGCCAGTATTCTTTCTTTTGTAAATGCAGAACTTTTCATAATGCGTGACCGCATTTGATGAACACTTTCAAACATTTCTTCTTCATTTTTGTACTCTTTTTCGGATATCCCATATAACGCCAATGCTTTGGGGGTGCTTCCGCCACTTTGGTCAAGTGCTGCAACGAAACCATTATCGTTCTTCATGCGTTTTAGCTGTTCCTGATTCATAATAACCTCCGATTATTTGAGTCGTCTACGCTCACGGTTCTATTGATCTGTAGTTGCCTTAACAAACGATGCCTGCACTTTATATATACACCTTGAAGTAGGGCGGTCAAACATAATGTTCACTTTTTAAGGATATAATCCATAACGAGATGGAAAAACGCTGACAATTGCCCCGAATGAAGTGTTATATGATACAATGATGTTGTATTGAAAATAGGTAAAATGAAGAGAAATTTCTAAATGACAACAAAAAGGACATAAAATAATCATAGTTTTCCTGGTAATAGTCGTGGAAAAAGTAAGCTGTAAAACTATTGTTGATTAGGGTGTCAAAAGTCCGTAGTTGATCTTGTTCATACTGCATATAGTTCCGGAATGTCCAACTGAAACTATATGCAGTATGAATAATCGAAAAACTTACTTTTGACACTCAAATCATTGTTGCAATACAAAAATGACATAAAATCGTATTAAGAGTCAACTCAGCTATGCCTTTTACAGAGAAGGCATTAAATATTTGAATTCAAATGGGAGAATTCTATGAAATTAGACAATGAATCTCAAAAAAAATTTGAAGAAATGATTGATGAGCTTGCCGAGACTAAATTGGAACTACTCAAACAAAAGGGTGAGAAAGACAAGTTACTCTCTATGCTCATGGTTGCAAAAGATGACAAGAGTAAACGCATCGCTGAGTTATTACTCGCTAAAGAAGAAACCGCAAAACAAGCTGCAGAAGTACTGATTTTGCAATATATTCTTGATGGCAACATCAAAAACGAAATGCGCGCTGCAGAGTTACTGGTTGTCAAAGATGAATTATATATAGAGAAACAACTTTTAGAAAAGACTTTGATGTCAATCGGTGATGCTGTAATCTCTACGGACAAAAATAGCAATATAATATTTCTCAATCGGGTTGCAGAGTCATTAACGGGTTGGTCAATGGAGGAAGCTTTTGGAAAATCAATTTATGACGTTTTTAAAATCGTTAACGAATTTACAAAAGAAAAAGCTGAAGATATCGTAAAAGAAGTGTTTCTAAGTCATGAGGTGCAAATACTTTCTAATTATGTATTACTCATCACCAAGAATAAAGAAGAAATTTTGATTGAAGACAGTGCCTCCCCAATTTTAGACGAACATAATAAAGTTGTTGGCGTTGTCATTATTTTTAGAGATTATAGAGACAAATCAGACAAAATCAAGCAAATCGAACATATGAGTTTTCATGATGATCTTACCGGATTGTTTAATCGTCGGTTTTATGAAGCAGAACTTGAAAGAATCGACACAACAAGGAATTTGCCTATAAGTTTAATTATGGGAGATGTCAATGGGTTAAAACTCATAAATGATTCCTTTGGACATAAAGTGGGCGATCAATTGCTTGTGAAAGCAACCAATGCGATTAAGCAGGGATGTCGAAATGACGATTTAATTGCAAGAATTGGTGGTGATGAATTTATCGTACTCATGCCCAATACGAATGAAGAAGAGGCAGCAAATGTTATTCAAAGAATTCACACGCATTCAGAATTAGAAAAAATTAATGGTCTTGACATTTCAATCTCTTTTGGTTCATGCACTAAAACGGAATTCAATCAAAATATTCAAGAACTATTTGAGCTTGCTGAGAATAAGATGTACAAACAAAAGCTCTATGAAAGTACGAGCATGAGAAACAGGACCATAGAGCTAATCAGCAACACTTTATTCGCAAAAAGCCGTAGGGAACTGCTTCATTCGCAAAAGGTCAGTGAATTTTGTGAGATTTTCGCCAAAATTATGGGGTTTAATGCGATTAAAATTAAAATAACCAAATTAGCTGGACTGATGCATGATATTGGTAAAATAGGAATTGATGACATTGTTCTTAATAAAAACGGAAAATTAGACACCGACGAATATTTAGAAATAAAAAAACATCCGGAGATTGGTTACAAAATTTTGAACTCAGTTAAAGAATTTGCTGAAGTATCAGAATGTGTTTTGCAGCATCACGAAAATTGGGATGGTTCAGGCTATCCACAAGGACTGAAAGGAAATCAAATTAAGATTGAATCTAGAATCATCAGCATAGTCGATACTTTTGCAGCCATGACGAATGAAAGGACCTACAGGAAAACAATGAGCAACAAAACTGCCGTAGACGAGATACTAAAAGCTTCGGGTACTCAATTTGACCCAGCGCTTGTCAAAATATTCATTGAAAATTTTGATCAATTTGAGGCAGTATAATATAAATTTCAAAAGGTTAACACGCTAAATTAATGCGGAAGGAGCATCAAACATGGGGGAGTCTCGTTTCTATCATATACAAGAGACTGGCGTACTAGAACGGGTTGACACCGTTCAGGAGGCAGTGGAGCGGATAAAAGAGGGTGGTTTCTTCTGGCTTTACTATTTAGAGCCTGCTGCTGAGGACTTGCACCCACTGATTAAGACCTTAGGCATCCACGCCTTGTCTGTCGAGGATGCCCTCGACGAAAATCAAATCCCGAAGATCGACGATTTTACCGATAGCACTTTCGTTTTGTTCAACACCTTTTCATATTATAAAAAGAAGCTTTGCGTTCAAGAGGTCGATTTTTTTCTCGGAGAGAAATTCCTCGTCAGTGTGGATTGCCTCGGTCCAGATGGAAAGCCTCTTCTTGATGGCATCGAGGAGTTTGTAGTGCGAGAGATAGACGTAGACCGTCTAGGACCCGCCTTTGTGATGCACACGATTCTGGACATCATCGTGGATCGTAAATTCATCGCCATTGAAGCCATTGAAGACGAATTGACGGATGCAGAGGAAGCTGTAATGGAAAGACCAGATGAATTCGACCCCAAATCACTACAGCATATACGTAGAGCTCTGGTGACCCTTCGAAAGTGCCTATTTCATGAGCGGGAAGTATTCGTGAAAATTTGCCGTAAGGACTGTCCTTTTATCCCTGAAAAAGCCATTTTTCATTACCGCGATGTATATGATCACTTGACGCGTTTTTTTGAGTTGACAGAGACACTACGTGACGTTGCCACAAGCCTCATGGAAATTGATCTATCCCTCCGTAGCAATGAGATGGCACGGTCTGCGAATCGAACAAACCGTTCAGTACGTCGTCTGACCATTATAACAACTATTTTTATGCCATTGTCATTTTTAACAGGCGTTGGTGGTATGTCTGAGTGGTCCATGATGACAGGTCCAGAAAACTGGCGCATCACCTATCCGCTTCTTCTATTGGGAATGGCCGCCGTTGGCATCGGCAGCTACTTCTTACTGAAGTTAATGATTAAGCATGACGATGAGAAGGCCGACGAAGTTTAAAAATTCAGATGAGCAGTGGGATAAATGACCTTGGAAAGGGTCTTAACCCCATTGCTTATTTTTTTTATTCAAGTTGCTAAAATGGGGTAGAAAGACAATAAAGACACTCAAAAAAGAAAGAGGGAAGACAATGAATGACAAAGGCCTGCTCCCATTAAAAGGGCTTTATGAAGATACTGAAAAAACAGCAGTTTTTTATAAGAAAATATTTGATGACTTCCCTGCACTTATTTGGATGGCAGGGACAGACGGATTGTGCTGGTACTTCAATAAAAAATGGCTAGATTTCAGAGGCCGTAAGCTTGAAGAAGAATTTGGGAACGGCTGGACTGAAGGAATTCATAAGGAAGAATTTGATTTCTGTTTAGATTTCTATTTGAAACACTTTAACAAGCAAGAGCCTTTTTCCATGGAATATCGGTTGATGAGGGCAGATGGTCAGTACCGCTGGATTTTAGATTTTGGCATTCCTTTTTACGGACTCGAAAACGAATTTCAAGGCTATATTGGTTCGTGTTATGATATTACCGATGAAAAAAACAACGTTATTGAGTTGAGACAATCAAGAGAAATGGCTTTAGAAGCTTTAAATTCAAAATCACAACTTCTAGCCTACGTCAGCCACGAGATCAGAAACCCACTGAATGTAATCAATGGTGTGATTACTCTGTTGTCTCAAAACAATTATGACAATGACACTAATGAAATGCTTGGATATATGCAATCCTCAGCAAATTTGCTCATAGGACTTGTCAATAATTTGTTGGATCTTTCAAAATTCGAATCTGGAAAAGTGGTTTATATCAAGGAACCTGTAGATATTAGAAACATCAAACGTGAAATTGACAAAATTTACTTGAATTACATTGTAAGTGATGGTTTGTCCTTCATTTCGACCATCGAAGGCGATTTCCCAAGTGTAATTTATGCCGATGAAATGAAACTGATGCAAATCATCTCAAATCTAATCAGTAATTCAATAAAATTTACAAAACAAGGTTCAATTGCACTAAACCTAATCTACATTGCAGAATCCAGTCATTTAAAAATAGTAGTTGCAGATACGGGAGTAGGGATCAATCCAGAAAAACATGCCCATCTCTTTGAAGAATATGTACAAGGGGACAATACCATTTTTAAGCAATATGGCGGTACTGGACTTGGTCTCTCAATTGTAAAAACCCTCACTGATTTGATGTGCGGAGAAATTAAAGTCAATACTGCGCAAGATATCGGGACCAGCTTTGAAATCACATTTAACGTTGAAGCGCCATAGTTTTTTTTACAGTAACACATATATTCACTAGCGTTAATTTTATGCATCTCTAAGTTTGCAATGTCTGAACCATAAGCGATCATGTCCTCATGTAACGCAAGGGATTCTGTCTTCTGAATAGAAGAATGATTAGGGTGTCAAAAGTCAGTAGTTGATCTTGTTCATACTGCCTATAGTTCCGGAATGTTCAACTGGAACTATAGGCAGTATGAATATTTGAGAAACTTGCTTTTGACACCCTAATCCTTTATTAAAGTACACGAATCGTAAGCGTCATGTGATTGGAACTGGATGAGACCCCTAAACAATCACCCGAATACGACCGTCCCACTACTGTCCCACGCGAAGCGCCGAACAACCCTTTCGATTCACTATGCCATACGAATGCAGTGGTATTTTAGGACATTTTCGAATACACATCACATTTTATGCATCTCTAAGTTTCCGAGGCTCTTTAAAAGTGAGATTTGAAATCCTTTTAGCGTTTTTAAGTGAATTGTACCGAAAGAATATTGTAAAGCGCCAAGCTTTAGCGTAAACTTATTGGTAATACCTATAAATATCGGAGGAATAACATGAAATATGTATGGACGACGATTTTAGTCAAGAACATGGAAGAATCACTTTCATTTTATCAGGAAATTTTAGGGTTGAAACTGAATAGACGATTTTCGCCTAATCCCCAAATGGATTTAGCTTTTTTAGGAGAAGGGGACTCAGAAGTAGAATTAATCTGTGATGCTAGTGTCACTGAACCCACTTTTGGAAATCATATTTCTATGGGCTTTATGTCAAAGACTTCTTTAGAAGAAACCACTAAAATGCTGACAGAAAAAGGAATAGCTGTTCTTGAAGGCCCGTATGCGCCAAACCCTACAATGCGGTTTATGTATATTTTAGATCCGAATGGGGCGAAAATACAGGTTATAGAAGATCTTAAATGATTTAAGTCGCTGCACAGAAGCCTTTTGAGTGTTGTCAAAAGGAGAAGAAAAAAACATTAACAGATAGGAGTTTTGATGGAAAAAGTGGTCATAATGGTGCCGGCAAATTTCTTGAAGTTGCGAATTGAAAAATTATTGCCTCATTTTGAGAGTGTACAGCTTAAGCAACGTATTGGGAATAAAGGTTCAGAACCTATCAATAAGGATGTATCACTTATAATCATTGACTTAGATGATACAAATCATAACAGTATCGAAACAATTCTTGAAATAAGGTCCCAAAAAAATAGAGAAACGATTCCTATTATTGCCCTCGGAAACAGTGGACAAGTCTCCATTATTAGCAAAGCGATTATCAGTGGGTGCAACGAATTTATTTTGAAACCTTTTGATGATGAAACTTTTGTGACTAAGGTTGCAAAGCAATTGGAGTTGTACCATATTCCACATTCACACGCTATTCAAACTGAGAAGTCAGATCAAGATAAGCAAATGATTCTCAAGTGGAGCAGCGACTACAAAATTGGCATCAAAGCTATAGATGATGAACACAAAATGATTATCGACAGTTTCGCCAAGTTGTATTCACTGATGAAAAATGGGCATGGACACGAGTATTATCAAGAGATGCTTATTTTTTTAACGAATTATGTTGATTTTCATTTCAAAAATGAAGAGGCTCTTCAACTCGAAATGGGATTCCCAATTTTTGAAGAGCATCACAAAATACACGAAAATTATCGTAAAATAATTATTTCGCTCTGTGGTGACCAAAAAAACCGAATGCCAAATGATGAAGACCTTATCCAGTTCAATTTATGGATTAGAAATTTTTTGAAGCAACATATTTTGATCGAAGACAAAAAAATAGGTGAATTCTACGCAAATATAATTAAGGGGTGAAAAATCCTTAGTTGATCATATCATACCGCTTATAGTTCCGGATGGTTCAACTGGCACTCTATGCGGTATGAATAATCGAGAGCTTACTTTTGACACCCTCATCAAATATGTATTGCAAATAAACAATCGCTTAGATCAAAAAAAACATGATCGCATGTGTAGGCAAATCATTAAATAATGGACATAATTAAGGAGACTCACGTATTAGAATACAAATAGTGGGTCTCCTTTTTGTCAAAAAACGGGACCTGCCGTGTGCGAAAGTTTTCGTGTTATGCCAACAAAATACACTGATTAAATGCAGTGTTTTGACTTATATAATGAAGAAAAATTAATCAACAAAAATAATTCGAATTTAATTCAAAATAGCAGTTGACTTTATAATGGGCGAATGATATTGTAATGGAGTTGCCGAGAGACACGGCGCCGAAAACGAAAAACTTGAACCTTGAAAACTAAACAGAGTAATCATGAATTCTCGCAAGAGAATTCACAGACAAGGCAAAAGAAAAGGTCCTATGTGACCAAGACGTAAGTCGAAGACATAGACAGTAACAAGCCAGCTTAATTAATTAAGAGTTTGATCCTGGCTCAGGATGAACGCTGGCGGCGTGCCTAACACATGCAAGTCGAGCGCGATTAAATGGATTAGAGAGCTTGCTCA
>JBBRGL010000107.1:0-8470 GCA_038240675.1 Peptostreptococcales bacterium | reverse complement strand
ACCACGTTATAATTCACACGGGAATGTAGGATGAATGTCAACAAGCTTATATCAAAGGCCTCACGAATAAGCGAGGTCAGCAGTTGCATGCGTTAAAGACTGCCTAAATTCATATTATCTATTTTTAGTAGGTACACAAGGTGTATCTATTTGTCGTGTTCGGATTTGCTGTTTTTCTAGTTAACGCACTCACTTTCTAGAACTTTAAAAATCTAGCCACATAAAAAAGCTGTTGCAAAATGATTTTTAATCATTTTGCAACAGCCTCTTTAAGCGCTTTATATTCTGGGGTCATCTGCGCTGGGGTTTTAGGGTTGCACGGTGATGGTTTTAGTTGTGGCATTCCAAGCGACTTTGAGGCCTAGGTTTTCGCCTACAAAACGGAGTGGAAGCATTGTTCGTCCATTGACTATTTGAGGTGCTTCGTCAGAAATCACAGGATTGCCATTTACGAGTGTGCGGGCCTGTCCGATGATCAGTTCCATTACTTTGTCGTTTAACCGGATTACAACTTTATTTTCTGATCCAAACCATTCTAGCGTTCCGCCTAATTTTTCAATGATACTGCGGATGGGAATCAGGGTACGCCCTTTGGCGGAAATAAGGGGTTGTGTGTCTTTGCCGGGATCGATATCAAGGGTCGTGCCGTCCACATTCATTTTGGAGCTACCCAGAATGAGGGCGATCATCTTAACGGGTGAAAGAGGTGGCAACGGCGGTGCTGGCGGTGTCATTGACATATAGACGGTGGAAACAGGTGCTGTGAAAGCGGATTCACCGTAGGTGTTCTGAGCCTTGATCCGGTATGTGTAGGTAGTGCCCGCATTTAAAAGGGTGCTATCGGAAAGGGTGACAGCGCCAGAGACAGAGGCGTTGCCGCCATTTGGAATGGTGCCGAAGACGAAAGGTTCGCCGCCGTCGCTGGAAATCCGTTCAACAAGATACTGCTGAACATTCTGGGACGTTTCTTTAAAGCTGATAGCAATATGATTATCGACAGTCGCCAAAGTTACTCCGGTGGGGAGTACCGGCGCAACTTCGCCGCCAGTGGGCATAAATACCGCCACGGGGCTGTAAGGACTTGGATTGCCCTCCTTCATCACACTGCGAATTTTAAACGTATAGGAGGTGCCGTTTGAAACGATGATCTGCGTGTTCTGGGTAGTCGGCGGGAAATTAAGGGTCTTAGCAGTGCTATCATCATAGTCCTTTTGCTTATAGACCAGCTCGAAATGATCGACTATAGTCCGATTATCCTTCCAGGTGACAGAAACTGCTGTGCTTCCCGGCCAAGCTGCGACTTCGAGGGCCTGTGGGGGAGATAGGAAAAGAAAGGAGCACACCACGGGATTGGATTCGCCGGAGCCAGAGACTGCTTTGAGAACATAGGTGTACAGGGTGTCCGGTTTGACATTGACGTCTAAGAAGTCTGGATTCTCTGGTTTGATAATTCCTGGCCAGGTCCCCGGTGCAGTGCGTTCAATGATCCATTTGACAGAGAGATTGGCGTTTTGAACAGGATTGGTCCACTTGAGGCTGATGGCAGCAGCTCCGGAGGGATCAAGGGTTACAACGAGGTTTGTTGGACTCATTGGAAGCCCCTCGATGGAAACGAGGTTGCTTAGACTAGAGCTTTTCCCTTGAGCCGCATTGACCGCAATCATACCATACTGTGTGATTTGACATTTTGGAACAGAAATAGTGGCAGAAGTGGTGTTCGCAGCATACTCTGCCACTGTTTGATGAACAGTTATCGACGGGCCATCCTGGTAAATTTTCTGAAGGATATAGCCGGTTTCGCTTGCATTGGTGTCGTCCCAGGTCAGAGTCGCCTGATCGGTTCCCCAGACAGGCGTGATGGTGAGATGGGTAGGGGCATGCTGCTCATAAACTGAAGGCCAGGTGCCAGGTGCCTCAGTCGTTCCGGGGGAAGGGGTGAACGGTGGAATGATAGGAATAATGGGCATAATGGGTATGGTGGGCATAAAGGGAACGGTGGTCTGGATGGGTATTATGATGGGCTTCATCACATCTAACCGCGTCTCGGCAAAGGATGTAGTCAGTGGAGCATATGCCAAAGTCAAGCATAGGGCGAAAATCGCTACTTTTTTTAATGATGGTCTCATGAAAAGCTCCTTTCTGGAGTCCGTAAAATCGTCCTTACGGATGCGTTGTTTTGTTTCCATTATATAGCATCCACACGTTACTGTCTCGAAAAAATTGATTTCCAGTTACGTGGCATCCGCCGTTATATTTTGAGATAAGCGTTTAAAAAGCAAAAAAAAGAGTATAAAATAAGTTAGTAATTGCTTACTCACTCTTAAATGATGTGAACTTAAAACCATCATGATAACAGCGCGGGCGTAGGGACATATGAAAGAAGGTGCAAAATGAATCAGAATGTACTGATCATCGACGATTCAACGGTTGATCGTATGATTATGAGCAGAATCATCGAAAAGCATATTGAAGGGGTCACGATTTTTGAAAGTGATGGAGAGCGCGATGCCAATAGTCTGATTCGTGAAATGGATATTAATGTCTGCATATTGGATTTGCGGATGCCCAATAAAGATGGATTTACCATTTTAAAAGAATAAAGAATGACAAAGGGTTATGGATGTGCCTGTCATCGTTTGTTCGGCGTTAATGGATACCTATGCGCTGACACAAGTCCTTACTTTGGGGGCCTATGATTACTTCTCAAAACCTTTGTCGGAAGAGGTAATGAAGATTTATTTGCCGCTCAAAGTGAGGAATGCCATAGAGTTAATGAACCGGACTAAGCATATCATTCATTTGAGTCAGATAGATTCATTGACAGGATTTTATAATCGCAGTTATTTCAAAAAATATATTCAGGACTATCCTCAAGGATTGGATCAGCCTCTTTCAATTTTTATGGCGGATATCAATGGTCTTAAAATAACCAACGACGCCTTCGGTAGTGAATTCGGCGATCAGTTTTTGATTAAAGCCGCCAAAATCATGAAGCGTACACTGCCACCTGAGGCTGTCTGTTCTAGGTGGGGCGGTGATGAGTTTGTCGCCTTTGTTCCTCATTGTGGAAAGGATGTAGCAGAGCGATTGGCCATTGAAATGCGCACTGAGTTTCTCAAAAGCAATAAAGGTGGGTTAAACCTGAGTCTAGCAGTGGGATGGGACACCTTACTCAACACAGATCAGGATTTGGCAAAAATCATGATCTGTGCTGAAGATATCATGATTCGAAGCAAAATATTTGAGGACGTCAGTGTCAGAAGTAATATGATCACAGCCATACTTCAACACCCTTCATGAAAAGAATCCGAGAGAAGAAGCGCATTCTCGTCGTGTCAGTGAACTGTGCCAAAAAATCGGTCAAGCCCTTCAACTCAGTGAAAAGGAATTGCAGGATCTTAAATTGATTGGACTTTTACAGGATATAGGCAAAATAGCAATTGATGAAAAAATACTCAATAAGCCCGGTTGTCTAGAACACGAAGAATGGTCTGAAATGAAGCGTCATCCTGAAATTGGCTATCGCATTTTGTCCTCATCACCCGAACTTCATGATTACTCGGAAAGTATCTTTTGCCATCACGAAAGATTGGATGGAAAAGGGTATCCAAACGGAAACGTAGAAAATGAAATTCCTTTGTTTTCAAAAGTATTGTCTATAGCCGACAGCTACGATGCCATGACAAGCGAGCGCACATACAAAAGGGCAATGACTGACACTGAGGCTGCAGCTGAATTCATCAAGCATTCTGGTACACAGTTTGATCATTATTTAGTGAAAATATTTATCACTCAAGTATGATTAGGCTGTCAAAAGTCCGTAGTTGATCTTATTCATACTGGATAGAGTTCCGGAATGTTCAACTGGAACTCTATCCAGTATGAATAATTGAGAAACTTACTTTTGACACTCTAATCAAGTATTAAACATACCCCTTTTGAAACAGGTAGATGAATAATCACGCTTATAAATACTCTCTTTTCAGACTGTGTCAATACAAGTCGACATAACGGAGGAAAAATAACTATGGACTATCAGATGGGTAATCCGAATCAGACCCCAGATAAAGACGGCAAAGCGTTGTCGCAACAGGCTGAGCAATTGGAAAACATCGAGCACATTATTGAAGACCTTTCAGCGTCATCAGGTCTTGATTCTGAAACCAGTAAATATATTTTCAAAATGTATACGGACCAGAGCATCAATTTGATGAAAACTTTAATGGAGCATTTGAATAATCAAAATTACCAAGAAGTTCGAGATCTTTTGCACAAATTAAAAGGCTCGTCTGGAAATGTACGCGCCGTGACCATTATGGAATTAGCAAAAGAAGCGGAGGAGGTCATTAAGCGTGAAGATTATGATTCTGTGAAAATCCTCTCGTTAAAAATCTATGATTTGTTATTGCAATATGCTATGTGTATTGAGCTTTAGAGATTGGCAGTAAAAATAGCAAAGTAACGGAGAAAAATCATGATTAGGATACTCATTGCTGATGATTCCATGTTTTTAAGGGAGTCTATGAAAAGATTGTTTACACAAAATGCCTTTGAGGTCGTAGGAGAGGCTGCAGATGGTGTTGAGGCGGTAGCACTTTATCAGGTTTTGAAGCCTGATCTTGTGACAATGGATTTGACAATGCCTAATCTCAGTGGACTGGATGCTCTCAAAGAAATTCGCCATTTTGATCCAAAGGCGCGGGTCGTTATGATATCAGCCATGGGACAAGCCTCCATGGTTATCGAATGTATACAAAATGGCGCTATGGGGTTTGTTATAAAGCCTTACAAAGAGGAACAGTTGATCAAAACCATTGAGAACTGCTTTTCAAAATAAAAGGAATGCTGTATTGAGCTTTAAGGGTGTTATTGGACAATGCAAATTGACGAAAAGAGAGGTCAGCTACTGATGAAATCCATCATGAGGCAATGTTTAATAGGGTTCGGGGTTGCTTTGTTGATCATGGCGATGGTAGCCTGTCAAAAGCAAGAGACTATCAAAATCGGTGTAATCGGGACTATGTCGGGAGCGAACTCTGATTTGTCGGTTTCAGGCCGAAGAGGTGTTGAACTAGCAGTTGAAAAAATAAATCAGTCTGGCGGCATTGCGGGGCAGTTGATAGAGCTGGTCGTCAAAAATGATCAAAACACACCGGACATAGCTTTAGAGGAACAAAAGGCCTTTGCTTCTGAAGGTATTCAATTGGTCGTTGGACATTTTACCAGTGGTATGGTCATCGGTGTGATTGACTATGTCAATCAGCAGAATATGTTACTCCTCGGTCCTACAATCAGTGCGGATACATTATCGGGCAAGGATGATCATTTCGTACGATTTATTGCTTCCACAAAAGAGCAAGCGTCAGCTTTATCAGCATATGCCCTGTCTAAAAATCAAAAGCGGATTATGATCGTCTTTGATGTGAGAAACAAGGGCTTTACCGATGAGCTTGTCAATCATTACAAAGTGTTAATGGCAAAAGATCCTCAAAACACCATAGAGGCATTGTCGTATGACCCATCAATTCAAGAAGATGTGAGCGTGATGGTAGACAAAATTCAGGGTGCTAATCCTGAAGCCCTTGTGATTTTAACAAGTGCGGAGGACTGCGCAAAAATAGCCCAACTGATTAAACCTCAATTGCCAGCTATTCAGCTATATGCGCCTCTTTGGGCCAATACCCCCGAGCTGATTCATAAGGGTGGACAAGCTATAGACGGTATGATTATTGTCGGTGCAATTGATAGTGGAGCCGCTAGCACTGAATACAGCACTTTTAAAGCGGATTTCCAAGGGCGATTTGGCGAGGAGCCAACCTTTGCTTCAGTCTTTGCCTATGAAACCATGATGGCGTTGGCCCTGTCTATTCAGGAGTCAGGCAGCGTTGAACCCGATAAAGTGAAAGCAACACTCTTAAAATTGAAGGAGTTTGACGGCCTTCAATCCAGTTTCAGCATAGACAGTTATGGGGACAATACACGAAGCTATTTCCTGTTTGAAATAAATGAGGGTATACAGCGAAAGGTGGAATAGAATGGTCAAGAAGCGTAGTCTACGCATGCAGTTGCTCTTTGGAAACACGTTGATCTTTGGTATGCTACTCCTCGCCTTAAGTGTATTTATTTACTTTATCGATTATAATGCCATTATTGATGATTTGAAGCTTCGCAATGAACAGCTAACGGATTTATTGACAGAGAGGGTCTATAATCTTGTTGAAGAGCCCGTTCAGATGATTGAGAATATGCGAAGAGATATCAGTGGATTATCTTCAAAAGAGGATTTGGATACACTCCAGAGACAGTTGGATACCCTTGTAGAATTGTATCCCCATATTGATCAGTTGAGAGTGATTGATGCAAAGGGAAAAGTTGAAATGATAGCGCCTTATAACGCGGCGGTTATTGGAACGGACGTTCAATTCGAAAGTTTTTATGTCAATAAACAACCAGATAATCTTGTGCACTGGTCAAATGTATATATATCACCACTTACCCATAGACCGACTATTACTTTAACAGCCCGCGAGAGGGATCGCCTCATTGTTGCAGATCTCGATTTGACTCAAATCAGCGAGTTGACTCGGATAAGAGGATTTGGTGCAGTGGAGTCCGTGTCTATTCTCAATGAATACGGTACTTACTTAGTGGATGATAATATCAAAAATGTAGAGCAGCGGATTCGCTATCCTGAGTTTGAAGTCATAAAAACTTCTGTAGACCAAGGCAATGTCATGGTCAAATCAAAATTGAATACCAAAGTCTTGTTAACAGGCAGTCTGATCGGTCAAAAGCAAAATTGGTACTTGGTGATTACAGAAAACAAAGAGGCAATCTATAAGCCATTGATGGATCAAGCTGTCAGCTTGCTGGTAGGGCTTATTTTAATATGCCTAGCAACCTTTGTATTTTTGAGGGCAAACTTAAATCTCGTCCTTGGTGATTTGAAGGCGATGATGAGTGGGACGCTGTTTATTTCGAAGGGCCAATATGATTATCCATTAGAGCCAAGTGAATTTAATGAGTTTCAAGAAGTTATTGCGCATTTTAAAGTGATGGCTGAGAACGTACAAAGCAGAGAAGAGCAAATAAAAAGTATCAATCAAAATTTAGAAGAACTGGTTTCAGAGAGAACGATTGAGCTGTATGCCATCAATCATAATTTGGAAGAAACCAATGCACAACTTGAAGAGGAAATTTCAGAGCGACAAAAAGTCGAAGTTGAACTGATGGATCTCAATCGTACACTAGAAGACCGTGTCACATTAAGAACAGAACAACTTGTAATGGCGAATTCAACCCTTGAAGAAACAAATGCACAGTTAGAAGAGGAGATTGAAGAGCATCGGGTGACCTTTGAAGCGTTGGGAGAAAAAGAGAATGCCCTACAGGAAGCGCTGGAAGTAGCAGAAGGTGCATTGTTATCCAAGGGACAATTTTTGGCGAATATGAGTCACGAAATCAGAACGCCTATGAATGGGATCATCGGCATGATCAGTGTTCTATCGATGAGCCACATGGACATAGAGCAAAAAAGTCAACTGAAAACGATCAAGTCATCTGCAGATACATTGCTGACTATCCTCAATGATATACTCGATTATTCTAAAATGGAGGCAGGAAAGGTCACTATTGTTCAAGAGACCATCAGTCTCTATGACATACTAGGAGATATGAAAAATCTGTTCTCACCGAGTGCATTGCTTAAAGGGTTGGCATTTGACGTACAGGTCAGTACAGAAGTTCCACGTTGGGTTATGGGTGATGAAAATAGGATTAGACAAGTATTATCTAACCTAATTGGCAACGCACTCAAGTTTACGGCCAAGGGCTATGTCAAGGTCGATGTCCTCTGTTTAAGTCAAAACGAGAGCAACGCTGTTATAAAACTCGATGTCAAGGACTCCGGCATAGGTGTGACAGAACATGATCAGGCAAATTTGTTCAATCGTTTTACGCAGTTCGGTGATCAAAATGGACAAAAGACAAGAGGTACAGGGCTTGGATTAGCCATTTCGAAGATGCTACTTGAGCTTATGGGAGGTAGTATTCAGGTCGAGAGTCAAAAGAATGAAGGCAGTCTTTTTAGTGTTCAATTGCCAGTACTTGTTTCAGCGGAAGTTCAAATGGAAGTGCGCAAAAATCAAGAAATAGATATTCAGGATGTGCGCTTTAGAATGGATGGACTCAAAGTATTGGTTGTAGAAGACGATTTTACAAGTCTCCTGATTATGAAGGCGATTTTGACCAAGTTTGGTGCTGAAGTCTTTGTAGCAGAAAATGGACAAAAGGCTTTGGATGTCATAGCGGATCAAGGACTGGATCTAGTTTTTATGGATGTCAATATGCCCTTAATGGATGGCATAAAAGCAGTAACAGAATTAAGAAAAAAGAAAGCTGTCAATCGTCAAGGCAAAGAATTGACTGTCATTGCGCTCACGGCTTACGCTTTGTCAGGGGATAGAGAAAA